>NZ_JAHWGR010000059.1:0-28710 GCF_020873825.1 Micromonospora sp. DH13 | reverse complement strand
GCATCCGACCGGCCGCGCCCCGCACCCGCGACCCGGCTCAGGCCGCCGAGGTGCGCACCAACGTGCGGATCTGGCGCAGCAGCACCGACAGCGCGGCGAGGTCCGCCCGCGAGTCGTCGAACTCCCCCATCGCCCGCCGGGCCCGGTGGATCGACGTCGCGTTGGACTGCTCCCACTGCTCCACCCGCTCCAGCGGCGGCAGCGAGTCCGGCGTCGAGCCGAGCACCTCCGCGGTGAGCGCGGCCAGCGCGGCGTACAGGTCGTAGCGCAGCGCCATCCGGGCCAGGGTCTGCCAGCGGTCCGCCCGGGGCAGCAGGGAGATCTTCGACAGCAGCGAGTCGACCCGGAACCGGTCGGAGAGCACGAAGTAGACCGAGGCCACCTCGCCGACGTCCCGGCCGCTGGTCGCCGCCGTCTCCACCACGTCCAGCAGGCCGAAGCTGTACATCAGCCGGGTCGCCTGCTCGGCCAGCCCGCGCGGCAGCCCCCGCGAGGTCATCGCGTCGATGTGGGCCGCGATGCCCTCCCGCTCGCTGCCGTAGAAGAGGTTCTCCAGGCCGGGCAGCAGCCGGGCCACCCCGTCGCGCAGCCGGGCGATCTCCGCCGGCACGTCCAGCGGGGAACGCCGGTTGGTCACCAGCCAGCGCACCGCCCGGTCGAGCAGCCGCCGGGTGTCCAGGTAGACGGCGGTCTGCAGCTCCGGGTCGACCTTGTTGTCCAGCGCCTCGACCGCGTCCCACAGCTCGCGCAGCCCGAACACCTCGCGGACCACCACGTACGCGCGGATCACGTCCGCCGCCGACGCCGCCGTCTCCTCGACCACCCGGAAGACGAACGTGATGCCGCCCCGGTTGATCGCCTCGTTCACCAGCACGGTGGTGACGATGTCGCGGCGCAGCCGGTGCTGGCCCATCCGGTCGGCGAACCGCTCGCGCATCGGCGTCGGGAAGTAGTTGACCAGGACGTCGGTCGTCCACTCCTCGTCCGCGAGCCCTTCAGCCAGGATCTCCCGCTCCAGCACGATCTTCGTGTACGCGAGCAGCACCGCGAACTCCGGCGCGGTCAGCCCGGTCTCGGTGCGGGCCGCCAGCTCCTCGTCCGGCGGCAGCGCCTCCAGCGCCCGGTTCAGCGCGCCCGAACGCTCCAGCTCGTTGATCATCCGCCGGTGCACCGGCAGCAGCGAGGCGGCCTGCGCCTGCGAGTTGTTGATCGCGCGGGCCTGGTCGTAGTTGTCGCGCAGCACCAGCTCGGCGACCTCGTCGGTCATCCCGGCCAGCAGCTCGTCGCGCTCCGGCACGGTCAGTTCCCCGTCGGCGACCGCCGTGTTGAGCAGGATCTTGATGTTCACCTCGTGGTCGGAGCAGTCCACCCCGGCCGCGTTGTCGATGAAGTCGGTGTAGATCCGCCCGCCCGCGAGGGCGTACTCGATCCGGCCGAGCTGGGTGCAGCCCAGGTTGCCGCCCTCGCCGACCACCCGGCAGCGCAGGCTCCGCCCGTCGACCCGGATCGCGTCGTTGGACTTGTCGCCCACCTCCGCGTTGGTCTCCGAGGACGCCTTGACGTACGTGCCGATGCCGCCGTTCCAGAACAGGTCCACCGGGGCCGTCAGGATCGCCTTCATCAGCTCCTGCGGCGAGAGCTGGGTGACGTCGTCGTCCAGCCCGAGCACCGCGCGGACCTGCGGCGACACCGGCACCGACTTCGCGGTACGCGGGTGGATCCCGCCACCGGCGGAGATCAGCTTCTCGTCGTAGTCCTCCCACGACGACCGGGGCAGGTCGAACAGCCGCTTCCGCTCGGCGTACGAGGCGGCGGCGTCCGGGTCCGGGTCGAGGAAGATGTGCCGGTGGTCGAACGCGGCCACCAGCCGGATATGCTCGCTGAGCAGCATCCCGTTGCCGAACACGTCGCCGGACATGTCGCCGACGCCGACCACCGTGAAGTCCTGGGCCTGGGTGTCGTGCCCCAGCTCCCGGAAGTGCCGCTTCACCGACTCCCAGGCGCCCCGGGCGGTGATGCCCATCTTCTTGTGGTCGTACCCGGCGGAGCCGCCCGAGGCGAACGCGTCGCCCAGCCAGAACTGGTGCCCCGCCGAGATCTCGTTGGCGATGTCGGAGAACGTGGCGGTGCCCTTGTCCGCCGCCACCACCAGGTACGGGTCGTCCGCGTCGTGCCGGACCACGTCCTCGGGCGGCACGATCTCACCGGCGACGATGTTGTCGGTGACGTCGAGCATCGCGCCGACGAACTCCTGGTAGCAGGCGACCGCCTCGTCCCGGTCACCCGGCTTCTGCTTGAGCACGAAGCCGCCCTTCGCGCCCACCGGCACGATCACGGCGTTCTTCACCATCTGCGCCTTGACCAGGCCGAGCACCTCCGTGCGGAAGTCCTCCCGTCGGTCGGACCAGCGCAGCCCGCCCCGGGCCACCGGCCCGTAGCGCAGGTGCACGCCCTCGAACCGGGGCGAGTAGACGAAGATCTCGAACCGCGGGCGCGGGGCCGGCAGGTCCGGGATGGCCTGCGGGTCCAGCTTGAACGCCACGTACGGCTTCGGCCGGCCGCCGACCGGCTTGGCGTAGAAGCTGGTGCGCAGGGTGGCCTGGATCAGGGTGAGGTAGGAGCGCAGGATGCGGTCCTGGTCGAGGCTGGCCACGTCGTCCAGCGCCGCCTTGACCGCCGCCACCAGCTCGCCGCCGCGCTCGCGGCGCTGCTCGACGCTCGCCTCGCCCGGGGCGAACCGCACCTCGAACAGCTCCACCAGCAGCGCGGCGATCCTCGGGTACGCGATGAACGTCTGCTCCATGTAGTCCTGCGAGAAGACCGTCCCGGTCTGCCGCAGGTACTTCGCGTACGCCCGCAGCACCACCACCTGCCGCCAGGTGAGCCCGCCGCGCAGCACCAGCTCGTTGAAGCCGTCCACCTCGGCCTCGCCCCGCCACGCCGCCGCGAAGGCGTTCTCCACGTGCGGGCGCACCTCGGCCAGCTCCTGGTGCCCCTCGGGCAGCCGCAGCCCGAAGTCGTACAGCCAGATCCGCCCGTCGACGCGCTCCACCTCGTACGGGTGTTCGTCGACCACCTTCACGCCGAGCGAGTGCAGCACCGGCAGCACCGCCGACAGCATCATCGGCTCGCCGTAGCGGTAGACCTTGAACCGCACGTCCATCGTCTCGTCGACGTCGGCGTCCCGGCCGACGCCCGCGCGCGGGGCGAGCTGCTTGCGGAACAGGTGCATCTCCAGCTGGCCGGGCTCCTCCAGCAGCTCCAGCTTCGCCAGGTCCTTCATCGCCTCGTACGGCGTGTGCCCGTCCTTGTAGCCCTCCGGGAACGCGTCGGCGTACCGGCTGAACAGGTGCTTGGCCTGCTCGTCGCCGAGCTTGCGCTCCAGCACCAGGCGGTAGTCGTCGTCCCACAGCCGGGTCGCGTCGGCCAGCTCCTCGGCGAGCAGGTCCGCGTCGATGTCCCCCGGCGGGCGGGTCGGGTCCGTCCGCACGATGAAGTGCACCCGGGCCAGCATCGACTCGGTGACCCGGGTGGTGTAGTCCACCCCGACGCCGTTCAGCTCGCGCAGCAGGATGTCCTGCATGCGCAGCCGGTTCTGCGTGGTGAACCGGTCCCGGGGCAGGTAGATCAGGCAGGAGATGAACCGCCCGTACGCGTCGCGGCGCAGGAACACCCGCAGCTGCCGGCGGCCCGCCATGCGCAGCACGCCGATCACCGCGTGGTAGAGGTCCTCGGTCTTGATCTGGAACAGCTCGTCGCGCGGGTACGTCTCCAGGATCTGGAGCAGGTCCTTGCCGGAGTGGCTGCGCTGGCTCAGGCCGGAGCGGTCCAGCACCTCGGCCACCTTCCGGCGCACCACCGGCAGCTCCCGTACGCTCGTGCGGTACGCCGCCGTGGAGAACAGGCCGAGGAACCGCCGCTCGCCGACCACCTGACCGGCGTCGTCGAAGACCTTGAAGCCGATGTAGTCGAGGTACGCCGACCGGTGCACGGTGGCCCGCGAGTTCGCCTTCGTGATGATCAGCAGGCGCTTCTCCAGCACCTTCTCGTGCGCCTCGGGCGTCATCGACGACAGTGCCCGCGCCTCCGGGGAGTCCGACCGCAGGATGCCCAGGCCCGTGCCGAGCACCGCCTCCAGCGCCGGCCCCTCGCCGCCGGGGGCGTCGACCAGCCGGTACTCCCGGTAGCCGAGGAAGGTGAAGTGGTCGTGGGCGAGCCAGCGCAGCAGCTCCACCGAGTCCGTGATGTCCTTCTCCGGCACCGGCGGGCGGCTGTCCGAGGTGCGCGCGGTGGCCAGCTCGTCGGCCAGGGCCAGGGCGCGCTGGCGCATCCTCGGCCAGTCCTCCACGGCCTCCCGCACGTCGGTGAGCACCCGCTGCAACTCGCGGCGCAGCTTCTCCCGCTCGGCGGCGTCGCGGACCGGGTCGATCTCGATCCGCATCCAGCTCTCGACGAGGTCCCCGTCGATCGAGTCGTCGGGCTCCACGTCGGCGGCGACCTCGACGAGGCGGCCCAGCGGCTCGCGGCGCACCACCACCAGCGGGTGGACCAGCAGGTGCACGTCGAGGTGGTGGGCGTTGAGCAGGGCGGTCACCGAGTCGACCAGGAACGGCATGTCGTCGGTGACGATCTCGATCACCGTGTGGTGCTGGTCGGTGTCCGGCTCGTGGATGCGCAGCTTCAGCTCGCCCGGCACCCGCTGCTGGGCGAGGTCCCGATGGGCGCGGGCCGCGTCGAGCATCTCCTCCGCGGTGAACCCGATCAGTTCCTCGTCGGGGGCGAACCGCCAGAAGCGGCCGACCAGTGTCGCCGCGTCGTGGTCGTCCCCGGCCAGCGCGACGGCCTGGGCGACCAGGCGTTCGGCGTTCGGGACCGGCTCGTCGAGCTCGGCGTCCTCGACGTCGTCGGCCAGCGCCTCCGCGGGCAGCCCGAGGTCGTAGAGGGTGTCGATGCTCGCACCGGTCATCCCGGTCACGCCTGTGTCGAGTCGGCCGAAGCCGTCCCCGTCGGTTGCCGAATCGAAACTGTCGTCCCGGCCGGTGTCGTCCTGCCGGAGGTCGGGTCCCGGTTTGATCGCCGGACGCCGGTCCATCGGTGCCACTCCCCTCGACCCACCGCGTTGTGGGTCACTCTGCCGCCCAGCCTAGGCCCTCCCGATTGGTGCTTTGGTCGGACCTACGGCCGGACGTACGGTTCGGGACTCCGTCCTTTCACCCGTTGCAGATCCCTGGTCGGCCGGCTGGGGTGTACCCCGGCGCGCGACCTTCCTCACCTCCCCGGGGCACGTCTTCCCGCACGTGACGGGCTCGGCGGGGCGGTGCGCGGGCGACGGTCGTACTACCGTGACGGTCAGTCGGAGATCCGGAGGGACCGCCCGTATGCACCAGACGCACCCGATCCGTCGCGGCAGCGCCCGCACCCGCGCCCGGCGGTCACTCGCGGCGCTGGCGGCCACCGTCCTGGCCGCCGGCACGCTGGTCGGCTGCTCGTCCGACGACGGCCCCGCACCGACCGTCGACGCCTTCCTGTCGGGTTGGGGCAAGGGCGACCTGCAGGCCGTCGGCTTCGTGACCCCGGCCGGGCTCAAGGTCCCCGCCGCCGACGTGACCCGTCAGCTCCGCGAGCTCTCCGGCGAGCTGGCCGACACCCCGCCGGTCCTGCGCCGCACCGGCGACCCGAAGGTCGACGCGAACGTCGCGACCGCCGGGATCCGGGTGGCCTGGGCCCTGCCGGGCGGCACCCGCTGGGAGTACGACCGGCAGGTGCGGCTGACCACCGGCGACGACGGGCAGTGGCGGGTGATCTGGGAGCCCCAGGTGGTGCACGAGCAGCTCACCGACGGCGACCGGATGGCGCTGCGCCGCGACGCCGCGCCCCGGGCGGGGGTGCTCGACGGCGCGGGCAAGCCGATCGTCACGCCCCGGCCGGTGGTCCGCGTCGGGCTGCAACCGAGCGAGGTCGCCGACGCCAAGGCCGTGGCGCGACAGCTCGACGCGGCGTTCCGGGCGGTCCGGCCGGCCATCACCCCGCCGGTCGACCTGACCGACCTGCCCAAGCGCCTCGCCGACGCCGACCCGGGCGCGTTCGTCGAGGTGGTGACGCTGCGCGAAGAGGCGTACCGGCAGATCCGGTCCCGCATCTACGACCTGCCCGGCACGAAGTTCCGGGCCGAGAAGCTCGACCTGGCCCCGACCCGGGAGTTCGCCCGGGCGGTGCTCGGCTCGGTCGACCAGGCCCAGGCCGACGACCTGGCCGCCCACCCCGACCGCTACCGGCAGGGCGACCTCGTCGGCCACGGCGGCCTCCAGGGCCGGCACGACGAGCGGCTGCGCGGCACGCCCGGGCTCACCGTGATCAGCGAGCGGGCCGGGACGGACGGCACCGTCGCGCCGACCGGCACGGAGCTGTTCCGGCAGGAGCCGAAGCCCGGCCAGGCGGTGCGGACCACCCTCGACGTGGCCACCCAGAACGCCGCCGACGCGGCCCTGCGCGGCGAGAAGCGGCGCGCCGCGCTGGTGGCCGTGCGGGTCGGCGACGGCGCGGTGCTGGCCGCCGCGAACGGCCCGGGGGCCGCCGGCGAGAACCTCGCGTTCACCGCCCAGGTGCCGCCCGGCTCGACGTTCAAGATGGTCAGTGCCCTCGGCCTGCTCGACCGGGGCGCGGTCACCCTGGACGGCCCGGTCGCCTGCCCGAAGACGTTCACGGTGGACGGTCGCTCGTTCAAGAACTCCGACAACTTCGCCCTCGGCACGGTGCCGTTCCGCACCGACTTCGCGAAGTCCTGCAACACGGCGTTCGCCGCGCTCGCCCCGAAGCTCGGCCCCGACGGCCTCGCCGAGACCGGCCGGGCCCTGGGCCTGGAGGCCGAGTGGGACCTCGGCCTGGACGCGTTCACCGGCAAGGTCTCCGCCGACGGCTCACCGGCCGAGCAGGCCGCCGCCGCGTTCGGGCAGGGCACCACCGTGGTCAGCCCGCTGGCCATGGCCGCCGCCACCGCCGCCGTCGCCCGGGGCCGCTGGGAGCAGCCGAAGCTGGTCGTCGACCCGGCCCCGGCCAAGGCCGCGCCCGCCGGGCCGCAGCTCAAGCCGGAGTCGGTGGAGCCGCTGCGCACGATGATGCGCGAGGTGGTCACCGCCGGCACCGCCAGCGCCCTGAAGGACGTCCCCGGCGGGCCCGTGCACGGCAAGACCGGCACCGCCGAGTACGACGACGACCCGGCGCACACCCACGCCTGGTTCGTCGGCTGGCAGGGCGACGTGGCGTTCGCGGTGTTCGTGGAGCGGGGCGGGTCGAGCGGGTCGAGCGCGGTCCCGATCGCCGAGCGCTTCCTGCGCGCCCTGGCCGCCTCCTGACGGGCCGCCTCCTGACGGGCCGGCCCGCCGGGCCTGTCGGCCGGGGCCGGCGGCCGGGCCTAGGCTGAGCCGCCATGTCGGCGACATAGCGGTATCAGGGGCGGCGGGATGCCCCCATGTCGCCGACATGGCGGCGCGCCGTGGCCGGCGAACCGGCCCGGCGGCGAGGAGGCGGGGAGGCTGGGCCCTCGGTCAGGCGATACCGGCCGCCGGCCGGGGCGGGGCATCGTCTTCGGGGGACGGCGGGGTGTCGCCCGGGGTCGCCCCGGTGACCCGGCGCAGCAGGCCCGGCCCGACCGAGGCGGGCGGCCCGACGGGCTCCAGCAGCGGGGCGGCACCCGTCGGGCCGGCTGGGTAGCCCGCGACGAGATCGACATCGTCCACCAGCCCGGCCGACCCCTCCGGCCCGCCCCCAACCTCGTCCGGCCCGGCCGGCGAGCCGGTCCGTGCGCCGACGGCCAGCGGACCAGCGGCCGGTGCGCCGACGGCCGGCGAGTCGATCGGTGCACCGGCGGCCAGCGGACCAGCGGCCGAACCGCTCGGGCCGGCGGGACCGGCGAGACCGGCGGGCAGGAGCCGCTCCGGGGCCGGGACCGGGCGCGACTCGGGAGGCAGGCGGGGCTCCGGGGCGGCCGGCACCAGGCGGGGCTCCGGGGCGGCCGGGAGCAGGCGCGGCGGCACGGCGCTCGGTGCGGTCACCGGGGCCAGCCCGGCCACCACCGTGTTGACGATCTCGGCGGCGTACGCGCCGTCGACGTCGTAGTCGGGGTCGAAGACGGTCAGCTCCACGCCGAGGCAGTGCGGGGTGTCGACCAGGCCGGCGAGCAGGATCTCCAGCTCGGCGAAGGCGATCCCGCCCGGGTCCGGGGCGTCGACCGCCGGCATCACCGCCGGGTCGAGCACGTCCACGTCGACGTGCACCCAGTAGCCGGCGCAGTCGGCCAGCTCCTCGTGGGCCCACTGGGCGGTGCGGGCCGCACCCTCGGCGCGCAGCGCCGGCACCGGCCGGGTGGTGATGCCGGCGGCCTGGAGGTCGAGGCGGTACTCGTCCTGGGCGCGGATGCCGAGGACCACCACGTCGATGTCGCGGAAGTAGGGCCGCCGCCCCTCGATCGCGGCCAGGTCGGCCTGCCCCCGCCCGGTGACCAGCGCCAGGTCCTCCCCGGCCGCCGCGCCGACGTACGAGGCGTTGCCGGGGTGCCGGAAGTCGGAGTGGCCGTCGACGAAGACGAGCCCGATCCGCCCGCCGACCGCCTCGCCGAGCCGGTGCATGGCCAGCGCCGAGCCGAGCAGGATCGAGCAGTCCCCGCCGAGGACGAGCGGGAACTCCCCCCGGTCGATGATCGCCCCGATCCGGTCGGCCAGCGCCGCCGAGTACGCGGCTATCTCCGGGGCGTGGCAGACGCCGTCGCCGGGGCGCCAGTCGCCCGGGTCGTACCGGGGCGGGGTGAGGCAGCCGGCGTCGCGCGCCCGCAGCCGGGCGAGCAGGCCCTGGTCGCGCAGCGCTCCCGGCGCCTTGCCGCAGCCGGGGACGGCGGTGGGGGTGGGCGGGCGCAGCCCGAGGTTGGACGGCGCGTCGAGGACGGCGATCCGGCGCATCGTGGGCTCCCGTCCTCGTGGGTCGGGCGGGCCGGCGAACGCCGGCCCGCGCTGGCGTACGGCGGAACTCAGAACAGGGCGCTGGCCAGGGCCCGGCGGGCGGAGGCGACGGCAGGGTCGTCCTGGCCTGCGACGGTGAACAGGGCGATCAGGTGCTGGCGCGCCTTGTCCCGGTCGTCGCCGGAGGTGCGGCGGACCAGGTCGACCAGGCGGGCGTACGCCTGCTCGGCCATGCCGCTGAGCACCTCGATGTCGGCGGCGAGCAGCTGGGCGGGCACGTCGTCGGGGTTGGCCTCGGCGGCGGCGAGCGCCACGCGCGGGTCGGCGCCGGCGACCCGGCGGGCGAGCCCGACCTGGGCCAGGCCGGCCTCGGCGGCGGCGTCCGCCGGCGACTCGGCGAGGATCTTCTTGTACGCCTCCTCGGCGGCGTCCAGGTCGCCGCTCATCAGGGCGTCGTCGGCCTCGTCGAGGCGGGGGTCCCCCGGTGCGGCGGCGTCGACGCCGCCGGCCTTGAGCACCGCGCCGATCCACTGCCGCAGCTGGGCTTCGGGGACCGCGCCGGAGAACGCGTCGACGGGCCGGCCGCCGACCACCGCGTAGACCGTCGGGACCCCCTGCACCTGGAACATCTGAGCGATCCGCGGGTTGTCCTGGACGTCGATGCGGGCCAGCGCCCACGCGCCGCCGCCCTCGGCGGCCAGCCGCTCCAGCACCGGGGCGAACTGGTCGCTCTCCGGGTATCCGGCCGCGCCGAAGAAGACCACGACGGGCATGGCGGTGGACCGTTCGAGCACCTCGGCCTGGAGGTTGGCCTCTGTCACGTCGATCACGGAGCCGCCGCCGGTAGCGGCCGGCAGCCCGGTGGACGGACCGGCCTGAGCCGGTGTGCTGGGGCGGGTGGCGGGCGGTGCGGTGTTGCGCAGTGCGCTGAGGTCGACCGCGCCGCGGGTGAAGATCGACGAGGTGATCCGTGGGTCGCTCATGGTTATCTAGTCTCGCACGTGTCCCGCCGAACTCAGATCAACCGCGACGGCGACAGTTGCGACTCTCACCCCCGCCCCGGCCTGCGAGGAAGGGCCCCTTCCTAACGCTTTCGGTATAGGAAGGGGCCCTTCCTAACCACCCGTCAGAAGCGGGCCGGCTCGCGGTAGGTGCCCCACTCGGCGCGCAGCGCGTCGCAGATCTCGCCGAGGGTCGCCTCGGCGCGGACCGCGTCGAGCATGGCCGGGATCATGTTCTCGCCGGTGCGGCCGACCTCGACCATCCGGGTCACCGCCGCGCGCGCCGCCGCGTCGTCGCGGGCCGCCTTGCGCTCGGCGAGCACCCGGCGCTGCTCCACCTCGACCTCGTGCGAGATGCGCAGGATCTCCAGGTCCTTGGCGATGGTGCCGGTGTGGCAGTTGACGCCGACGATGCGCTTGTCGCCCTTCTCCAGGGCCTGCTGGTAGACGAACGCGGACTCGGCGATGTGCCCGGTGAACCAGCCGTCCTCGATGCCGCGCAGGATGCCGGAGGTCATCGGGCCGATCTGGTGCGGGCCCTCGCCGCCGAGCTGCCGGATCCGGGCGAAGATCTCCTCCGCCTCGGCCTCGATCTTGTCGGTCAGCGCCTCGACGTACCAGGAGCCGCCGAGCGGGTCGGCCACGTTCACCACCCCGGTCTCCTCCATCAGCACCTGCTGCGTACGCAGGGCGATCTCGGCGGACTCGTCGGTGGGCAGCGCCAGGGTCTCGTCGAGGGCGTTGGTGTGCAGCGAGTTCGTCCCGCCGAGCACGGCGGCGAGCGCCTCGACGGCGGTGCGTACGACGTTGTTGACCGGCTGCTGGGCGGTCAGCGACACCCCGGCGGTCTGGGTGTGGAATCGCAGCCACAGCGCCTTCTCGCTGGTCGCGCCGTAGACGTCGCGCAGCCAGCGGGCCCAGATCCGGCGGGCGGCCCGGAACTTGGCGATCTCCTCGAAGAAGTCGACGTGCGAGTCGAAGAAGAAGCTCAGCCCGGGGGCGAACACGTTGACGTCCAGCCCGCGCGACAGCCCCAGCTCGACGTAGCCGAACCCGTCGGCGAGGGTGTACGCCAGCTCCTGCGCGGCGGTCGAGCCGGCCTCGCGGATGTGGTAGCCGGAGACCGAGAGCGGCTTGTAGCGGGGGATCTCGCGCGCGCAGTATTCCATCAGGTCGCCGATGAGGCGCAGGTGCGGCTCGGGGTCGAAGAGCCACTCCTTCTGCGCGATGTACTCCTTGAAGATGTCCGTCTGGAGCGTGCCGTCCAGGGTGGACAGGTCGGCGCCCTGCCGCTCGGCGGCGACGAGGTACATGCAGAACACCGGCACGGCCGGGCCGGAGATGGTCATCGAGGTGGTGACGGCGGCCAGGTCGATGCCGTCGAAGAGCACCTCCATGTCGGCGGCCGAGTCGACGGCCACCCCGCAGTGGCCGACCTCGCCGAGGGCCTGCGGGTCGTCGGAGTCGCGGCCCATCAGCGTCGGCATGTCGAAGGCCACGGAGAGGCCGCCGCCGCCCGCGCCGAGGATCATCTTGTAGCGCTCGTTGGTCTGCCGGGCGTTGCCGAAGCCGGCGAACTGCCGGATCGTCCAGGTCCGTCCCCGGTAGCCGGTCGGGTACAACCCCCGGGTGTACGGGAACTCGCCCGGCCAGCCGATCCGCTCGAAGCCCGGGTAGGCCACGCCCTCGGGCGGCCCGTAGACCGGGTCGACGGGCATCCCGGAGAGCGTGGTGAAGTCGGCGTCCCGCTTCCGCGCGGCGTCGTAGCGGGCCTGCCAGCGTGCCCGTCCGGCGGCGATCTCGTCGGCGTCCATGCGCAGGGCTCCTCCTCGAGTCCTCGTCAGAGGACCGAGTGTAATCCCCGGCCTGAACGATCGCTAAGGAGATGCGTACCGGCAGGTAACCGGGTCAGGCCGGCGGCGCGGCGGGGTCGCCGAGCGTCACGTCGTCCACCCGGATGTTGATCTCGTCGACCCGCAGCCCGTACGCCTCGACGGCCCGGGTCACCGCCGCCCGCACCCCGTCGGTCACCTGCGGCACCGGCTGGCCGGCGTCGATCACGATGACCAGGTTGACCACGGCCGCGCCGTTCGTGACGTGCGCGGAGCAGCCGCGCCGGGCGTCGCCGACCTGGTCCAGGCCGACCCGGTCGAACACGGCGTTGAAGAACCGGGCCACGTCGCCGCCGAGGTCGGCCACCCCGGGGACGGAACGCGCGGCGGCCACCGCGATCTTCTCCACCACCTCGTCCGAGACGTGGGTGGTCCCGCCCGCCACCGCGTCCGGCGTCACCGACAGCTCCTGCGTCGCCTCGTCAGCCATGCCTCTCCCCCAGTACGCGCACACCGCCCCACGACGACCGTGGAGCGGTGCGAGCGTACTCGTTGCCGAGGGTCCGCAGTGGACGCGTCAGGAGCCGATCTGCGCCAGCAACTCGTCGGCTGCGGCGTACGGGTCGAGCGCCCCCTCGGCCACCTTCGCGGCGAGCGCCGGCAGCTCCGTACCGTCGCGAAGTGAACCGATCCGGGCCCGCAGCACGCCCAGCGTGATCGCCTCGATCTCGGCGGCGGCCCGCTTCTCGCGGCGGCGGCGCAGCTCGTCGTGTTCGACCAGCCAGCCGCGGTGCTTGTCGATCGCGGCGGCGATGTCGTCGATCCCCTCGCCCCGCGCGGCGATCGACCGGACCACCTGCGGCCGCCACTCGCCGGGCCCCCGCTCGCCGAGGGCGATCATGCCCTGGATGTCGCGGACGGTGGCGTCGGCGCCGTCCCGGTCGGCCTTGTTGACCACGAAGACGTCGGCGATCTCCAGGATGCCGGCCTTCACCGCCTGGATCGCGTCGCCCATGCCCGGGGCCAGCAGCACCAGCGTCGTGTCGGCCAGCGAGGCGACCTCGACCTCGGCCTGCCCGACACCGACGGTCTCCACCAGCACCACGTCGCAGCCGGCGCCCTCCAGCACCCGCACCGCCTGCGGGGTCGCCGCCGACAGGCCGCCGAGGTGGCCCCGGCTGGACATGGACCGGATGTAGACGCCCGGGTCGGTGGCGTGGTCCTGCATCCGGACCCGGTCGCCGAGGATTGCCCCGCCGGTGAACGGGCTGGACGGGTCGACGGCCAGCACCCCGACCCGGTGCCCGCGCGAGCGCAGCGCCCGGACCAGCTCGTTGGTGGTGGTCGACTTGCCCACCCCGGGGGACCCGGTCAGCCCGACCACCTGGGCCTGCCCCGCGTACGGCGCGAGGGCCGCCGCCACCCGGGGCAGCACCTCGTCGCCGGACTCGACCAGGGTGATCAGCCGGGCCACGGCACGCGGGTCACCGGCGCGGGCCCGCTCCACGAGCATCGGCACGTCCCGGCTGCGGCGCACCGACGGCACACCGGCGACCGGGACCTGCTCGACGGCTCCGCTCACTGCTGCTCGGCGGGGTCGGGCACGTGGATGATCAGGGCGTCGCCCTGGCCCCCGCCGCCGCAGAGTGCCGCCGCGCCGGTGCCGCCACCGCGCCGCCTGAGCTCCATGGCGAGGGTGAGCACCAGCCGGGCACCGGACATGCCGATCGGGTGGCCCAGCGCGATCGCGCCGCCGTTGACGTTGACCTTGTCGTCGCCGATGCCCAGGTCGCGCATGGACTGGATGCCGACCGCGGCGAACGCCTCGTTGATCTCGACCAGGTCGAGGTCCTCCACCCCCAGGCCGCCCTTGCGCAGGGCGTGGCTGATCGCGTTGGAGGGCTGCGAGTGCAGCGAGTTGTCCGGGCCCGCCACGTTGCCGTGCGCGCCGATCTCGGCGAGCCAGGTCAGCCCCAGCTCCCTGGCCTTCGCCTTGCTCATCACGACCACGGCCGCCGCACCGTCGGAGATCGGCGAGGCGCTGCCGGCGGTGATCGTGCCGTCGGAGGTGAACGCCGGGCGCAGCCGGCCCAACGACTCGACGGTGGTGTCCGGGCGGATGCCCTCGTCCTCGCTGATCACCACCGGGTCGCCCTTGCGCTGCGGGATGATCACCGGGGTGATCTCCTCGGCGAAGTGCCCGTTCTTCTGCGCGGCGGCGGCCCGCTGGTGGCTGGCGGCGGCGAAGGCGTCCTGCTCGGCGCGGGTGATGCCGTGCCGCGCGCCGTGCCGCTCGGTCGACTCGCCCATCGAGCAGCAGTCCCAGGCGTCGGTCAGCCCGTCGAGGGCCATGTGGTCCTTGATCGTCACGTCGCCGTACTTGTAGCCGGCGCGCTGGCCGAGCAGCAGGTGCGGGGAGTTGGTCATCGACTCCATGCCGCCGGCCACCACGACGTCGAACTCGCCGGCCCGGATGAGCTGGTCGGCCAGGGCGATCGCGTCCAGTCCGGAGAGGCAGACCTTGTTGATCGTCAGCGCCGGCACGGACATCGGGACGCCCGCCTCGACGGCGGCCTGGCGGGCCGGGATCTGCCCGGTGCCGGCCTGCAGGACCTGGCCCATGATGACGTACTGCACCTGCTCGGGGGGCACCCCGGCGCGCTCCAGCGCGGCCTTGATCGCGATGCCGCCGAGCTTGGTGGCGGGGAGGTCCTTGAGGTTGCCGAGCAGGCGCCCCATCGGGGTCCGCGCGCCGCTGACGATCACCGAAGCCATGTGCCTGCCTCCGAGGGGGGTGCCGAGCTGTGAACCTTAACGATTGTTCGGTTGGACGGGTGTTCGGTCAGACTAACGCCATGGCTGAGAACTCCCCCGCCGAGCCCGCTGCCGACTTCGTCACAGACATCGGCCTGCGCCGCATCGACCACGTCGGGATCGCCGTCGCCGACCTCGACGCCGCGATCGACTTCTATCAGCGCACCTTCGGCATGCGCTGCGTGCACACCGAGACCAACGCCGAGCAGGGCGTGCGCGAGGCGATGCTGACGGTCGGGCCGACCGCCGAGGGCGGCTGCGTGCAGCTGCTCGCCCCGCTCACCCCGGAGTCGACCATCGCCAAGTTCCTCGACCGCAACGGGCCGGGCGTGCAGCAGGTGGCGTACACGGTGACCGACATCGACGCGGCGTGCGCGGCGCTGCGCGAGCGCGGCCTGCGGCTGCTCTTCGAGACCCCACGCCGGGGCACGGCCGACTCCCGGATCAACTTCGTCCACCCCAAGGACGCGGGCGGCGTCCTCGTCGAGTTGGTCGAGCCCGCCCAGCGGTGAAAGGTGAAAGGAGGGGCCCCCTGTTAACGCATTCTGTGGAGCAGGGGCCCCTTCTTAACCACCCTGCCCCGCCCTGCCCCGCCTCGCGCCCCGGTGGCACCCGCCCCGGCACCACGACAGCCCCCGCGCGAGCGCAGTGGTGCGCGGCCGAGTTGATCGACCTCATGTCGGCGGCGTGGCGGTATCAACGGGACGGGAAACCCCCATCCGGCCGACATCAAGTCGATCAAGCGGTTCGGCAACCGCCGGCCCCCGGCACCGGCCGACAAGAAACCGGCACGGGCCGGCAAAGGACCGCCGGGCGCTCCCACGGCCCTTTTCCCGCACGCCCCCGCGCGCCCGATCACCCGCCCACCGGGCCGCCCGACCACCCGCCTCCAGCACGCCCGACCACCCGCCCGCTGGGCCGCCCGACCGGCCCCGGAGCTGCCAAGATCGCCCATCGATCGGACCCGCCCGACGGCGGCCTGTTGACCATGTAAACAGGACACGAAAGCCCCGCACCGCTCTTGCGAAGCACCCCGGGGGGTCTGCGAGTATGTCCCAATGCCCCAGCAGCAGTCCTCCCCTCTTGCGTTCTTCGATAACGCGAACTCGCAGCCAGATTTCACCGTTGGCCTGCGCGGATACAACGTCGGGCAGGTCGATGACTTCATCGGTCGGCTGACCGCCGCGCTGACCCAGTCCGAGCAGGCCCGCGCCGAGGCCGAGCAGCGGATGAACGACGCCCAGCGTCGGCTCCGCCAGGCCGAGCAGCGCCAGAGCGCGCTGGAGCAGAAGCTCGCCGAGACCAACAAGCAGCTCGAGGAGAACAGCCGGCCGACCCTGTCCGGCCTGGGCACCCGCGTCGAGCAGATCCTGCGGCTGGCCGAGGAGCAGGCCAACGACCACCGCAACGAGGCCAAGCGGGAGTCCGAGGGCATCCTCTCCGCGGCCCGCCTGGAGGCGCGCGAGATCACCGACAAGGCCCGCGCCGAGGCCGCCGCGATGAAGGCCACCGCCGAGCGCGAGGCCGGCAGCGTCCGCACCGCCGCCGAGCGCGAGGCCGCCGAGGTGCGCGTGCAGGCCCGTCGGGAGGCCGACACCCTGCGCGCCGACGCCGAGCGGGAGACCAAGCAGCTGCGCACCGTCACCGCGCACGAGGTCGCCGAGCTGAAGTCGACCGTCGAGCGTGAGGTCGCCACCCTGCGCGCCACCGCCGAGCGGGAGATCACCCAGCAGCGGGCGAAGGCCGCGCGGGAGGCCGAGGAGAAGCGCGCCGAGGCGACCAAGCTCCTCACCGACGCCCGCGACAAGCGCGACAAGGACCTCCAGGCGCTGGAGCTGCAGCTCGCCGAGCGGCGCGAGAAGGCCGAGCGCGAGGAGTCCGAGCGGCACGCGGCCCAGGTCGCCCAGACCCAGAAGCTGGTCGGCGAGGCCGAGCAGCGCGCCCGGGCGGCCCAGGAGCGAGCCAAGGAGATCGAGCAGCGCGCCGAGGCCCGCCGGGTCGAGTCCGAGCGCACCGCCAACGACACCGTCGAGAAGGCCAAGGCGCTGTCCGAGAAGACCCTCAACGAGGCCAAGGCCGAGGCGAAGCGGCTGCTCACGGAGGCCCGCACCGAGGCCGACCTGACCACGCAGGCCGCCCGCCGCGAGGTCGAGGACCTCACCCGGCAGAAGGACGCCGTCACCTCGCAGCTCGGCCAGATGCTGTCGGGCCTCGCCGGCATCGTGCCGGGCGTGCCGCCGGCGCAGGCCAAGCCGGAGCCGGCCAAGGCGGACAGCAAGGACGAGCGGGTGAACGCGGAGTCCGCCGGCTGAGCGACCGCACGGCCGGGGGGCATGGACACGGCGCGGGGTGACACCGGGTAACCGGTGTGACCCCGCGCCGTATGCGTTTCCCGCACTCTGGCCCGGACGCCGGTAACGGCAGTGAATCAGCTCCCATCCGGGGCGTCCGTATCGCCCCAGCCGAGCCGGATGCGTGTGAGGATGGGGGCATGTCGCACGGCGAGGAACTGTTCGCTCTCGGCGGGGATGTGACGACGGAGCCCAGCTTCGAGTCCGCCCTGCGGGGGTACGAGAAACGACAGGTCGACAGGTACGTCGCTCGCGCGGAGCACGAGATCGCGACACTGGCGGCCGAGCGGGAACAGGCGTACACCCAGATCCACAAGCTGGCCGGGCAGGTCGAGGTGCTGCAACGCGACCTCGCCCAGGTGCGCAAGCAGGTCGGCGTGGTGGACCGGGCCTCGTTCCGGCACCTCGGCCCCCGGGTGGAGCAGATCCTCGTCCTCGCCGAGGAGCAGGCCGACGACATCCTCGCCGCCGCCAACGAGGAGATCGAGGCGCGGCGGGCCGCCGCCGAGCACATCGTCGCCGAGGCCAAGGAGCAGGCCGCCCAGGCGCTCAAGGACTTCGAGATCGCCCTCGCCGCCCGGCGGGCCGAGGAGGAGCGGCACGGTGCCGCCCGACGCGCCGAGGCGGACGCAACGCTGAAGGCCGCCAAGGACGAGTCCGCCCAGCTGCGGGCGGCGGCCAAGGACGAGTCGACCCGGCTGCGCAAGGCCGCCCAGGAGGCCCTGGAGAAGGCCCAGCAGGAGGCCACCCAGCTCCGGGACGCCGCGAAGGAGATCCACACCCGGGCCCAGCAGGAGGCGACCAAGCTGCGCGAGGCCGCCAAGGAGGCCCTCGCCAAGGCCCAGCAGGAGGCCACCCAGCTCCGCGAGGCCGCCAAGGAGGTGCACGCCAAGGCCCAGCAGGAGGCGAAGCGGCTCACCGACAACGCCACCGAGGCCGGCCGGGCGACCCACGCCAAGGCGTTGCAGGAGGCCAAGCGGATCACCGACGACGCCGAGGGCGCGGCGAAGGCCACCCGCGACCGGGCCCGGCAGGAGGCCGAGCGGCTGACCGCGCAGGCGACCGAGGCCAGCAAGCGCCAACGCGCCGACACCGAGGCGTACGTGCAGCGGATGCGCACGGAGACCGAGGCGTACGTGCAGCAGTCCCGCGCCCAGACGCAGCAGGAGCTGGGTGCCTGGCGGGCCGGGGTGGAGCAGGAGGTCAACGGCCGGCGGGAGGCCGCCGACCGGGAGCTGGCCCAGCGCAAGGAGACCGCCGAGCGGGAACACTCCCAGCGCCGCGACGAGCTGGACCGGCAGCACGCGGCCCGGCAGGACGAGCTGGAGCAGCAGTTCACGGCCCGGCAGACCGAGCTGGAGCAGCAGTACACCGCCCGGCGGGCCGAGATCGAGGACGGTGCCGCGGAGATCCGGCGCGCCGCCGAGCAGGACGCCCTCGCGATGCGCCGGCAGGCCGAGGAGGAGGCCGCCGAGCTGCTGGGCCGGGCCGAGGCCGACGCGACCGACAGGCGACGCCGGGCCGACGAGCACGTCGCCGCCTCCCGTCGCCAGTTCGAGGAGTACGCGGCCACCACCCAGCAGCACCTGGCCACCACGCAGCAGCACCTCGCGGCGACCCAGCAGGAGGTGGCCGCCGGCCGCCAGCAGCTCGCCCAGGTGATGTTGGAGATCGCCCAGGCCCAGCAGCAGCTGGCCGACCTGCGGCAGGAGACCTGGCAGTCCCGGCAGGAGTCGGACGAGCTCCAGCACCAGCTGCTCGACCTGCGGCAGCAGCTGGCCGGTGCCCGCCTGTCGGCCAGCGTTCCGGCGAAGGCGACCGCCCCGGCGGTGTCCCTCGACGGCTCCGCACCGGACCCGGCCGCCGACGGCACGGCCCCGGTCAAGGCGGCTGCTGCTCCGGTCAAGGCGGCTGCCGCCCCGGGCAAGCCGGCCGAGGCCGCCACGTCGGGCAAGCCGGCCGCCGCCGGGCCCGGCGAGCCCGCGAAGCCCACCCCGATCAAGGCGACGGCCGACGCGGGAGCGGCGAAGACCGCACCCACCGACGACGCCGCCCCGGCCCGGACCCGGCCGGTGGCCGAGCCGGTCACCACGGTGGACGGCGGTGCGGCCAGCGCCGGGGTGGACGGCGAGCCGACGGTGGCCGCGGTGCCCGGCGAGGGCGGCCGGGGGGCGACCCCCACGAAAATCACCAGCACCGGTGAGAACGGCAAGCGGCCGACCAAGCCGACGACCGACGAGCGCAGCGCCAGGCCGAGCAAGGTGTCCGTCGAGTCCGAGTGAGCCGGGGTGGCCGGGCCGTCCGCCCGGCAACTACCCTCCTGTCGGCAGGACCCGCGCCCGGCCGGGGCCGTGGGCGGCTGACGACCCTCCGGGCGCACCCGCCGGAGGGCGGAGGAGGTCTCGGTGGCGGACGGCGGACGGGCGCACGACGGGCAGCCGGACCACGCGCCGGTGGGCCACGGGCAGATGGACCACACCGGTCCGGACGGCGTCCCAGCGGGCCGCACCGACCCGGTCGGCCCCCCGCCGATGCGCTCCGCACCGGATCGGACCGCACCAGATGACGACCGGGCGGACCTCGGCGACCCCGGCGACTTCGACCCGCCCGGGTCGCCCGCCGCCAGCTCGGGCCGCTTCGGCGTGCCGGGGCGGCCCCTGCGCCGCAACAGCTTTCTCGTCGGCTTCACCGGCGCGCTCGGCGTGCTGCTGGCGTACGCCGTCTTCCTCGGCGTCCGCAACTCGGCCGGCATCCTGGTGCTGGTCGTCATCGCGCTCTTCCTCGCCGTCGGGCTGAACCCGGCGGTGGTCCGGCTGCGCTCGTGGGGCCTGCCCAACGGGCTGGCCGTCACGGCGGTGACGCTGATCGTGCTGCTGCTGATCGTCGGCGGCCTGGTGGCGCTGGTCCCGCCGGTGGTCACCCAGTCCGGGCAGTTCGTCGAGCAGCTGCCCAGCTACGTCGACGAGCTGCGCCGCAACGAGGCGGTCAACGACTTCGTCGTCCGGTACGACGTGATGGCGAAGGTGCAGGCCGCGGCCAACGCCGACACGATCGGGCGGGCGCTGGGCGGGGTCCTCGGCGGCGCCCAGCTCATCTTCGGCACGGTCTTCCGGGCGCTCACCGTGCTGGTGTTGACGATCTACTTCCTCGCGTACTTCGACCGGCTGCGCCGCGTGGGGTACGCGCTGGTGCCCCGCTCCCGCCGGCACCGGGTGCAGCTCATCGGCGACGAGATCCTGGCGAAGGTCGGCGCGTACATGGTGGGCGCCCTGAGCATCGCCGTGCTGGCCGGCGTGACCACCTTCGTGTTCGCGCTGGCCGTCGGGCTGCCGTACCCGTTCGCGCTGGCCGTGGTGGTCGCCGTGACCGACCTGATCCCGCAGATCGGCGCCACCCTCGGCGCGGTGGTGGTCAGCCTCGTCGGCTTCGCCACCGACCTGCCGGTGGGGATCGCCTGCGTCGCGTTCTTCGTGGTCTACCAGCAGGTGGAGAACTACCTGATCTACCCGAAGGTGATGCGCCGCTCGGTCGAGGTCAACGAGGTCGCGGCCCTGCTCGCCGCACTGCTGGGGGTGTCGCTGATGGGCGTGGTCGGCGCGCTGATCGCGATCCCGACGGTGGCCGCCGGCCAGCTCATCCTGCGCGAGGTGGTGCTGCCCCGCCAGGACACCCGCTGACGGGCGACCGCCCCGCCCCGGCTCATTCGGCGGAGCCGGCCTTCGGGCCGGGCACCGGGACGTCGGCGAACGAGGCGACCGTCCGGTCGGCGTACGCGCTGACGTCGCCGGTGGTCATCGGCCCGTCCCAGGTGCGCGGCAGGGGCAGCGGGGCGGCCGGGTTGACCCGGCGGACGATCTCGTCGAGCACGGTCTCGGCGTCGCCGACCCACAGGTGCTTCGCGCCGGGCACCCCGACCACCTCGGCCTGCGGCACCGCCGCGAAGCGCCGCCGCGCCTCGTCGGGGCGCAGGTAGTCGTCGAACTCCGGCACCAGGGCGGTCAGCGGCTTGCCCTCCTGCGCCCAGTGGGCGAGATCCTCGGGGGCGGAGAAGCGCAGCGGCGGGGAGATCAGGATCGCGCCGGCCACCGCCGGGTCGCAGCCGTACTTGAGGGTCAGGTCGGTGCCGAACGACCAGCCGACCAGCCAGACGTTCGGCAGCTCGGCGAACTCGGCGTACTCGATGGCGGCGGCGACGTCGAAGCGCTCGCCGACGGCGTTGTCGAACGCTCCCTCGCTGGTGCCCCGCACGCTGCTGGTGCCGCGCGTGTTGAACCGGAGCACGGCCAGGTCGGCCAGCGCCGGCAGCCGCCAGGCGGCCTTGCGGAAGACGTGGCTGTCCATCATCCCGCCGTGGGTGGGCAGCGGGTGCAGGCAGACCAGCGTGCCGGCCGGCTCCTTCCCGACGGGGCGGGCCAGCTCGCCGACGAGGGTCAGGCCGTCGGCGGTGTGCAGCTCGATGTCCTCGCGGTGCCCGGGCAGGATCGAGGACGCGCGGATCGGTGTGCTCACCGTCCCAGTCTCGCGCGTCGGCGCCGGCACCGCCCGCCCGGGCGGAAACAGGGTGATCCAGATCGCTCAGCCGTAGCGGGGCGCGCCCCGCCCGCGCTGGATGCCGGGGCCGCGCCGGTCCCGCGCCCGCCAGCACCCGCTGTGCCAGTGCCGGCGGTCGGTCAGGTCGCCCCGGTCGTCGGCCGGCCAGGCCACCAGGTGCGCCACCCCCGGGCGGATCTCCTGGTCGCAGCCCGGGCAGCGGTACGTCTTGACCGACGCGCCGCCGCTGATCCCGCGCACCTGCCAGTCGCCGTCGCGCCACTGCTGCACGGTGGGCACCCCGTGGCGGGCCCGGTCGGCGTCGAGGTGGGCGTGCTCGTCCCGGCGGGGACGGTTGCGACGGGGGCTCACCTCGTCAAGGTTACGGTCGGTTCCCGCCACCGGCCCGGCGAGGTGCGCCTGCGCGACGGCCCGGCCGGCGGCCGGTGCCGCGCGCGGGGGCGGCCGGTCAGCGGGCGGTGTGGTCGCGGAAGCCGCGCCCCGCCTCGCGGCCCAGGTAGCCGGCGGTGACGAGGTGCTCCAGCAGCGGTGCCGGGGCGAAGCCGGGGTCGCGCAGCTCGCGGTACAGCGCGCGCTGGCTGGCGAGCGCCACGTCCAGGCCGACCGCGTCCAGCAGCTCGAACGGGCCCGTCGGGTAGCCGCAGCCGAGCTTCATCGCGTGGTCGATGTCGTCGACGGTGGCGTAGCCGGCCTCCAGCATCTTCACCGCGTCGTTTAGGTACGGGAAGAGCAGCGCGTCGACCACGAAACCGGCCCGGTCGCCGCAGACCACGGCGGTCCTGCCGAGCGTCGCGCAGACGGCGCGGGCGGTGGCGGTGGCCTCCTCGCCGGTGCGGATGGTCCGCACGATCTCCACCAGGGGCCGCGCCGGCACCGGGCCGGAGAAGTGCAGCCCGACCACGTCGGCGGGCCGCCCGGTGGCCATCGCGATGTCGATCACCGGCAGCGACGAGGTGGTGGTGGCGAGCACGACGCCCGGCTTGCAGACGCCGTCGAGGCTGGCGAACAGCTCCTTCTTGACGCCCAGGTCCTCCGCCACGGCCTCGACGACCAGGTCGACCTCGGCCAGCCCGTCGAGCGGCTCCGCGCCCGGGGCCACCTGGACCACGTCGTACCCGGCCCCGGCGAAGACCTCGACGAGCCCGGCGGCCGTCGCGCCGGAGCCGACGACGCCGACCCGGGCGACGCGGCGCGCGCCGTCGCCGGCCGCCGGCCGCTCCTGCGGGGTCGACTCGTCCGGTACGACCTTCGACGAGCCCGGCTTCTCGTAGGTGTAGAAGCCCCGGCCGGACTTGCGGCCGAGCAGACCCGCGGTGACCATCTGCCTGACCAGCGGCACCGGGGCGTGCCGGCGGTCCCGCCCGCCGCGCCGGTACATGGTGTCCAGGATCTCGTACGCGGTGTCGAGGCCGATCAGGTCCAGCAGGGCGAGCGGCCCCATCGGCAGGCCGCCGCCGAGCTTCATGGCGGCGTCGATGTCCTCGCGGCTGGCGTAGCGCGACTCGAACATCGCCACGGCGTGGTTGAGGTAGCCGAAGAGCAGCGCGTTGGCGATGAAGCCGGCCCGGTCGCCGATGGTGACGTCGACCTTGCCGAGCCGGGCGCAGAGGGCCTCGACGTCGGCGACCACGTCGGCGGCGGTCACCACCGTGCGGACCACCTCGACCAGCTTCATCACGGGGGCCGGGTTGAAGAAGTGGATGCCGACGACCTGCTGGGGTCGGCCGGTGGCGACGGAGACCTCGGTGACCGACAGCGAGGACGTGTTGGTGGCGAGGATCGCGTCGGGCCTGCAGACCCGGTCCAGCTCGGCGAAGATCCGCCGCTTGAGGTCGAGGCGCTCGGGGACCGCCTCGACCACCAGGTCCACCGAGTGCAGCGCGTCCAGCCCCACCTGGAAGTCGACCCGGGCCAGCAGGGCGTCCCGGTCGGCCTCGGCGAGCTTGCCCCGGGCGACGGCCCGGTCGGTCGAGCCGGTCAGGTTGGCCCGGCCACGGTCGAGGGCGGCCTCGGAGACCTCGACCGCGACGACGTCGATGCCGTTGCGCGCGAAGACCTCGACGATGCCGGCACCCATGGTGCCCAGCCCCACAACGCCCACGCTGGTGAACTCGCGCGCCACGACCGGCCTCCCCAATGCTGCGCGGGACCGCGGGACGGGACCCCGCGGGACCGCATGAACGGTCACTAAGGTTATGCGCGCGAGTCTGCCACGTGACGGACCGTCGCCGGGACGCGGAGGGGGCCGCAGAGCCGGTCGGACGGCTCAGCGGCTCCGGTCGGTCAGCGCCAGCAGTTCGGCGACGAACTCCGCCGGCCGCTCCAGGTGCGGGCTGTGCCCGCAACCCGGCAACACCACCTCGTGGTACGCCCCGCCGGCCGCAGCGTACCGGTCGAGCACCGCCCGGGTCTGCCCGACCATCGGCTGCGGCGGGCAGTCCCGCTCCCCCGGCCAGCCGGGCACCACCCCGAGCGACCCGAGGTGTGCCAGGTCGAACAGCGAGGTGTCCGACACGATCACGTCGGCGTCGCCGCGTACCCAGGTGACGGGGGGCTTGCCGGCGACGGCGACGAGGTCGTCGGCGATGCGGAAGTGGGCCGGGGCGAGGGCGTTGAGCACGCCGCTGTCGCCGGCCGCGGTGCCCGGCCAGTGCGGCGAGGCGACCGCCGTGCCGGGGTAGTTGCCGTCCCCCGTCGCGGTGGACAGGAGGCTGTCCAGCAGCAACTCCTCGTCGTCGCCGAGCGACGCCGGGTCGGCCACGTACGCGGTCCGCAGCACGCTGCGGGGGCTGGTCGGGCCGTCCGCGCCCCGGTCGCCAGCGGCCAGCCGGGCCACGAAGTCCCCGTTCGCGGTGCCGCCGCCGGTGCCCGCGAAGTCGGGCGTGGTCGGCGTGCCGTCGAGGTCCCGGGTGCCGCCGAAGCCGTACGGGGAGACGGGCGCGGAGAGCAGCAGCCCGGCCACCCGGTCGGGGTGGTCGACCAGCAGCCGCATCGCCACGCCCCCGCCGAGGGAGTGCCCGACCACCACCGGCCGCGCGCCGGGGGCGAAGAGCCCCGGGGCGTCGAGCAGGGCGGCCACGTCGTCGGCGAAGTCCCGCAGCCCCCGGGTGGCGTCCACCGTGGCGGTCTCGGTGTCGCCGTAACCGCGCAGGTCCGGGGCGACCACCCGGAGGGTGTCGGGCAGCCGCCGCAGCAGCGGCTCCCAGAACGCCGATGACGAACAGTTGCCGTGCACCAGCAGCACGGGCGCGCCGTCGGGTGACCCGGCCACCCGGACCCGCTGGACGATGCCGTTGGCCTGCACGGTGTGCTGCGTGCTCTCCATGCCGCGGCATGCTGCCACGCGGCGGCGGCCGGCTCCATGTGGCCGGCCCACATGAAAGGAGGGGCCCCTTGTTAACGCATACGGTAGAGAAGGGTCCCCTGCTCACCCCGCCACCCGGCGGAGCCAGGCGGCGGCCAGGCGGGGTCAGGCGCGGGCGGCCGGCGGGGCGGCGACGGGCAGCGGCAGGGTCGGCCGGCGGTCGCGGCGCTGCGGGCCCAGTTGGGGGGCCAGCCGCAGCCCGACCGGGTCCGTCCGGGCCAGGCCCGGGTCGAAGAAGCGCAGCTCGGTGCGGCCCAGCCGGATCACGTCCCCGTCGGAGAGCAGCTCCGGCACCTCGATCCGGCGGTCGTTGAGCCACGTACCGTTGGTCGAGCCCAGGTCCTCAAGCCACACCCCGTCGGCGGCCAGCCGTACGCTGGCGTGCCGGCGACTCAGGTGTGGATCGTCGACGCTGACCTGCACGGTCGTCGCACGGCCGATCACCTGGGGCGTGCGGCTGAGCCGGAAGCTCGCCCCACGCATCGGTCCACCCGCCACCGTCAGCAGCGGCATCAGTTCCGGAAAGTCCTCCATGGACGGTCAGCCTCCAGCCACCGGTGTCCGGCGTCAGCCTGCCAGCACACCGTATCGATGCCCACCACCGCCCGGACACCTCCCAGCCCCCGGGCGGACAACTCCCGTTAGCCGGTTCGGCTTGCGGCGCGGCGCACCAGGGCCATTGGTCCCGCCCCGGGCACGGCCCCCGGGAGCCGCCGGCCCCGCGCCGGGGACCGCTGACCAGCCCGACCGAACACCTACCGACGAGTAGCTTCGGGGTCTAGACTTCCGCCATGACGGCTGTACGTGTCCCGGGTGCCCCGATCATCTCAGACGGGCGGCTGGTCTCCACCAGCCCCGCCACCGGGGCCGAGGTGGGTCGGCTGCCCGTCGCCTCCGGGGACGACGTCGCGCGGGCGGTCGAGCGGGCCCGCGAGGCGGCCGGCTGGTGGGCGGGGCTCGGCTTCACCGGCCGCCGGGAGCGGCTGCTGCGCTGGCGGGGTGTCCTCGCCCGGCGGATCGAGGAGCTGGCCGAGCTGATGCACGCCGAGGGCGGCAAGCCCGTCCCGGACGCGATCGTCGAGGTCCTCACCGCCATCGAGCACATCGACTGGGCCGCCCGCAACGCCGGCCGGGTGCTACGCCCGCGCCGCGTGCGCTCCCGGCTCATCCTGGCCGAGTTCACCGGCCACCTCGAATACCAGCCGTACGGGGTGGTCGGCGTCATCGGCCCGTGGAACTACCCGGTCTTCACCCCGATCGGCTCCACGGCGTACGCGCTCGCCGCCGGCAACACGGTCGTGCTGAAGCCCAGCGAATACACCCCCGTCGTCGGCCAGTGGCTGGTCGACAGCCTC
Organism: Micromonospora sp. DH13; assembly: GCF_020873825.1. Taxonomy (NCBI): domain Bacteria; kingdom Bacillati; phylum Actinomycetota; class Actinomycetes; order Micromonosporales; family Micromonosporaceae; genus Micromonospora; species Micromonospora sp. DH13. The sequence continues at coordinate 2,491 of NZ_JAHWGR010000059.1, read as the reverse complement.
GCCGAGGTAGTGCCCGAGCAGCCCGTCCTCACCGCCGTGCACGGCCTCGGCGACGTCGGCGCGGCCCTGTGCCGCTCCGGCGTGAACAAGCTGGCCTTCACCGGCTCGACGGCCACCGCCAAGAAGGTGATGGCCGCCTGCGCCGAGACGCTCACCCCGGTCCTGCTGGAGGCGGGCGGCAAGGACGCGATGATCGTCGACAGCGACGCCGACCTCGACGCCGCCGCCGAGGCGTGCGTCTGGGGCGGGCTCACCAACGCCGGCCAGACCTGCATCGGCATCGAGCGGGTGTACGCCGTCGAACCCGTCTTCGACGTCTTCGTCGGCAAGGTCGTCGAGCGGGCCGGCCGGCTGACGGTCGGTGCCGACGGGTCCGACATCGGCCCGATCACCATGCCCGGCCAGCTCGACGTGATCCGCCGGCACATCGACGACGCGCTGGCCCGGGGCGGGCGTGCGGTCCTCGGCGGCGCCGACGCGGTGCAGCCGCCCTACGTGCGGCCGACCATCCTGGTCGACGTGCCGGAGGACTCGCTCGCCGTCCGCGAGGAGACCTTCGGCCCGACGCTGACGATCAACCGGGTCCGCGACGCCGAGGAGGCGATCACCCGCGCCAACGCGCTCCCGTACGGCCTGGGGGGTTCGGTCTTCGGCCGGCGGCGGGCCGTGGCCATCGCGCGGCGGCTGCGCTCGGGGATGGCCGCGGTGAACTCCACCCTGACGTTCGCGGGGATGTCCACCCTGCCGTTCGGCGGCGTCGGCGAGTCCGGCTTCGGCCGCATCCACGGCGAGGACGGGCTGCGCGAGTTCGGCCGTCCCAAGGCCGTCACCCGCCGCCGGGCCCGGTCGCTGCTGCCGGCGATGACCTTCGAGCGCACCCCCGCCGACGTCGCCCGCCTGGTCAGGGTCACCAAGCTGTTGTACGGCCGCAGGCGCTGACCCGGCCCGCGCAGGCGGCCCTCAGAACAGGGTCAGCTCGTCGCGCTCGATGCCGCGCAGCTTGTCGTAGTCGACGACGACGCACCGGATGCCCCGGTCCGTGGCCAGCACCCGCGCCTGCGGCTTGATCTCCTGGGCGGCGAAGACGCCGGTCACCGGGGCGAGCAGGGGGTCACGGTTCATCAGTTCGAGGTAGCGGGTGAGCTGCTCCACCCCGTCGATCTCGCCGCGCCGCTTCACCTCGACGGCGACGGCGCCGAGGTCGGCGTCCCGGCAGAGCAGGTCCACCGGCCCGATCGCCGTCATGTACTCCCGGCGCACCAGCGTGTAGCCCTCGCCCAGCGCCGTCGGGTTGGCCGCCAGCAACTCCTGGAGGTGCGCCTCGACGCCGTCCTTGCGCAGGCCGGGGTCGACGCCCAGCTCGTACGAGGTGTCCTGGAAGACCTCCTCCAGGGTGATCCGCAGCTCCTCGCCGGCCTTGTTGACCACCCGCCACACGCCGGGGGCCTCCTCCAGCCGGCAGGGCGGACTCATCCAGTTCAACGGCTTGTACGCCCGGTCGTCGGCGTGGATCGACACCGACCCGTCCGCCTTCACCATCAACAGGCGTGTGGCCAACGGCAGGTGTGCCGAGAGCCGTCCGACGTAGTCCACCGAGCACTTCGCAATCACCAGCCGCACCCGACGAGGGTAGCCCAGACCCCGGCGTCCGCCGCCGAGCGGCACTGGCGCGCCGGTGCGATGCTGAGACGGTGTTCGAAGTCCTCACGGGTACCGGGCTGGCCGCGTCGGCCGGCCTGAACGCCTACATACCCCTGCTGACCATGGGACTGCTGGCCCGCTACACCGACCTGATCGACCTGCCCAGCGGCTGGCAGTGGCTCGGCAACGGCTGGGTCGTCGCCATCCTCGCGGTGCTGCTCACCGTCGAGGTCGTCGCCGACAAGGTGCCGGTGCTCGACCACGTCAACGACGTCGTCCAGACCGTGGTCCGGCCGACCGCCGGCGGCCTCGCCTTCGGCGCGGGCTCCACCTCCGAGACGGTCACCGTGAGCGACCCGGGCAGCTTCTTCTCGTCCAACGACTGGGTGCCGGTGGTCACCGGCGTGCTCATCGCGCTCGGCGTCCATCTGCTCAAGTCCGCCGCCCGCCCGGTGATCAACGCGACCACCGCCGGCTTCGGCGCGCCGGTCGCCAGCACCGCCGAGGACGCCACCAGCGTCGTCATGTCCCTGGTGGCGATCATCCTTCCGGTGCTGGTGCTGGCCTTCCTGCTCGGCCTGGTCGCCTTCACCGTCTGGTTCCTGCGCCGCCGCCGGGACCGCCGCCGCGAACGCCAGGCCGCCCGCGCCGCCGGCTACCGCGTCTGATCTGGTACGCCCCGCGCAACCGCCGCCGGCCGAGCCCCTGTCATCGGGGCCCGGCCGGCGTGTGTGTATGTGTGTGGTGTCAGCTGTTGTTCCAGTGCTGCGCGACGAGGTCGGCGGCCTGCTGCTCCCACTGCGCGTACGCGTCGGGGTAGGCGGAGACCTGCACCGTCTGGGCGGCATCG
>NZ_JAHWGR010000058.1:0-30854 GCF_020873825.1 Micromonospora sp. DH13 | reverse complement strand
CCAGGGGTGACGCGCGGGGCGGGGCGTGGTTTGCGGGCCGGCTGACTTTCCGCCCCGGCGCCGTAGGCGGCCGGGGCGGCGGCTCCGTAGGAGCCGGTTGCCGCGCCCCGGCCCGCGCCGCGCGGAGCGCCTTGATCTAGTACAGGCCAATTCGGCAACAGATCACAGGCAGCTCCGCGCCGACCAAGCCCAACACGACACTCACCTCGCGCCTTCGCCTCCGGATCGCCTCGCGCAGGCTTCCGCAGGCGGGCTGCCCTGCCTCGTTCCGTCTTCTGCTTGCGCCTTGGCCGCCCTCACCACGCGCCCCGCTCCGAATGCCTAGGTCACCAGTTCTTCGGGCTCGCGCCTCCCTCGCGTTCCTCGCCGACCTCCTTAACCCAGTCGGGACTACTTGTCCCATCCGGGACACACCGGATAGCATCGAGACACGGGCAAGCGCCAGCGTCGACGCGATCGGCAGGAGACTCCCGAGACGACCGGCGCGCCAGCGCCCGAAGCGGAGCACTCGTTCACCGTCGGGCGCTACCGCTACGAGGTGATCCCAACACCGGACCTGCCTGAGCAGGAGCGGGCGGCAGCGGTCAGCAGGATCGCCGGCTTTGGTGCAGAACGCCTGCGGCTACTCAAGGAGCTAGAACAGGTTGACGGGGCGCTACGCCCGCGTGTCCTACAGGCGGTAGCCGCCGGGGTTCCTTACCGGCGCATCGCGGAGCTGACCGGCTACTCCCGCTCGGCGATCAGCCGCTGGGGTCAGCCCACCAACGACGGTCACGAGATGACAGCCACATAGAGAAGCGGGGCCACGACCGCTGCAACGGACGTGACCCCATGACCGATTCGAAGGAGTCCAAGCCATGTCGAATCAGCCGCCCACCATTCTGGTCGAAACCGAGCAGGCGTGGCAGCCCTGGCTGCCATGCACCGACTGCTCAGGCAACGGCGGACGCAACGAGTGGGTGTTCACCTCGCCCGAGACGACAACCGAGGTTCTTAAGTGGATTCCCTGCCGATCGTGCCGGGCCATGGGAGGCCGCCGCCCTTGACGACGTAACCGGGCATCAGACATCCGCCACACTGAACCGGCACGCGCGCACTCGACCAGCGAACGTGACCGCCGGGTGCTGGCGTCGTTCGCTGCCTTCCCGCTGCCTCCCGACCAGCATTGATCGACAGAAACGAGTCAAGGCCCCTCAATTGAGGGGCCTTGAGCTTGCCGTATTCAGTGTGGGCGATACTGGGATCGAACCAGTGACCTCTTCGGTGTGAACGAAGCGCTCTCCCGCTGAGCTAATCGCCCTCAGCGACGATGACTCTACCTGATCGAGGGACCGGACCGCGAATCCGGGGTCAGTGCGTCGCGAGGTAGTGCAGCGTCCGAGCCACCAGGTCGATGCCGAGGCTGTACTTGAGCGACAGCCAGACGACCGTGGCGACGAAGACGAGGCCCACGGACCCGAGGACGAGGCGCACGGGCAGTGACCGGCTGGTGGCCCACCGGGTCCAGGCGTGCACGTGCCGGCGGGTGAAGGCGAGCAGCCGGCGGGCCCAGTGGAACTCGACGGCCCAGACGCCCAGCCCGGCGATGACGAGCAGCCAGCCGGGGCCGGGCAGCGGGATGAGCGCGATGCCGACGGTGACGACGATCGCACCGGCGACGGCGATGAATATCTTGAGGGCGACGCGGCCGGTGGGGTTGGCGCGGATCAGGTCGAGGCTGGTGCTGATCCGTTGCCGTAGGCGTCCGCCGCGCCGTTCGGCGACGGCTGTCCCACCCCTGGTCGTCGCGTCGCCGGGTGCTCCCGGGCCGCGCCGGCCACGCTGTTGCTTCGGCACTGCGTACCCCCGCCTTTCGGCTGCCCGGACCCCGCCTTTCGGGTTTCCGGACCGGGCCGCGACATCCATTGAGGATCGGTTCGTGGTCATTTCGTCCCCCAGTGTCGCCGTGGCCCGTCACTCCATCGGACCACTGGACGTTACCGGAGTAAGTCGACGTCTGAACCAACCCCGACGCCGGGCGGGATCAAGCATTGGGCAAAACCGGATATCGTACAAGAATTTTCATATTCTAGCGGCGTTTCCGACCCTCTTCCCACCACAGGGTGAAGTCAGCGTATGGCGGAGCGTAGCCAGAGGTAGCACCTGAGTATGGGGAAAGCGGGACACGCGCGTTCCGCAGCGGTGCCGGGGGGAGAACGTCCATGAGTGTCATCCGACCGACGACCGTAGAGGTCGAGACGTCGCTAAGGCTCGTCGCGCCTGACGCCACCGCCTTGCCGGTGCGTGCCAGCCTGCGTTACGACCCTGCTGACCCGTATGCGGTCCATGTCCTGTTCCATGCCGAATCGGCCGGCGGCGAGGCGGTGAGCTGGTCGTTCGCCCGCGAGCTGCTGGTCACCGGCCTCGACGAGCCGGCCGGCATCGGCGACGTGCGGGTCTGGCCGTGGGCCACCCCGCGCGGGGACTTCGTCGCGCTGGCGCTGTCGTCCCCGGACGGCAACGCCCTGTTCGAGGTGCCGCGCAGCGTCCTGGTGCGCTTCCTGCGGCGCACCTACGTCGTCGTCCCGCGCGGCCGGGAGGCCGACCACCTGGACGTCGACACGGCGGTGACCCGGCTGCTCGCCGGTCGCTGACCACGCCACACCCGGGGCCGCGCGGATCTGCCGAGTCCGCGCGGCCCCGGGCTTTCACACCACGGGGTACGCGCTGCGCGTTCAGCCGTGCGTCGTGACCCCGCCGTCGACGGGGATGACCGCGCCGGTCAGGTAGGCACCGGCCCGCGAGGACAGGTAGATGGCCGCGCCCGCCATGTCGTCGGGGCGGCCGATGCGGCCCAGCGGCACCTGCTTCTCGATGGCCGACCGCGCCTCCGGGTCGTCCAGCGCGAACGCCATCATCTTGCTCTCGAACGGGCCGGGCGCGATCGCGTTGACGGTGATGTGCTCGCCGGCGAGCTGGTGGGCGAGGCTGCGGGTGAGCATGTGCACGGCGGCCTTCGTCGCCGAGTACGCGTAGACCTCCAGCCAGGGCACCCGGATCCCGTCGATCGAGCCGATGTTGATCACGCGGGCGGGGTCGTCGGCGCTCGCCGCCGCCCGCAGGACGGGCAGCAGGGCGGTGGTGAGCCGGAAGACGGCCTTGACGTTGACGGCCCACAGCTTGTCGAAGGCGCTCTCCGGGTACGCCTCCAGCGGCGCACCCCAGGTCGCCCCCGCGTTGTTGACCAGCACGTCGAGCCGGTCCGTCCGCTCGCGGACCGCTTCGGCGAGCCCGAGCGCGCCCTCGTCGCGGCTGAGGTCGGCCGGGATCGCCTCGCAGCGCCCCTCGGCGGAGAGTTCCTTGGCGACGGCCTCGCACACGTCGGCCTTGCGGGACGAGATGACCACGTGCGCGCCGGCCCGCACGAAGCCCCGGGCGATCATCAGCCCGATCCCCCGCGACCCGCCGGTGACCAGGACCGTCTTGCCTTCGACCGAGAACAGATCCGTCATGCCCATCCCCTCGCTGTTCGGCGGGCCGCCGGGCACCCGCCGGACCCGGGCACTACCGATCGGTAACGTAGCCCGCCGGCCGCACCCCGACAAGCCACCCGGCCGACCGGGAAGGCAAAGCGGCCCTGGCAGTCCCGCCGGGATGCGACCGTCCCGCGCGCGGGATACCGTCGCAGACGATGATCCCCTCCGGTCAGCTTCCCCCGGCAACCCGCGTCGACGCCTCCCCACCCCGACCCGACGACATCACGACGCTCGCCCTCGGCGACCTCGCCGAGGGCGTCGAGTGGCGACGCCCGGTGCTGCTCGACGCGGACCTGGTCGTCCTCGTCACCGGCGGCCACGGCACCGCCGAGCTGGACTTCCGGCCGCTGCCCTGCCGCCCCGGCACGCTGCTGCGGGCCCGCCCCGGCCAGGCGCTGCGGTGCGAGGCCACCCGGCTCGACGCGGTGGTGGTGCGCTGGTCGGCCACGGCCCTGCGGGGCCTCGACGTCAACGCCGCCGCCGACGTGCCCGCCCACTGGCAGCTCGCGGGCGAGGACGCCGACGTGCTGCGCAACGAGGTCACCCAGCTGGTGGTGGACTGCCGGCGGCAGCCGGACGGGCCCGCCGCCCGCGCGCTGGTGCGGCACCGGCTCGCCGTGCTGCTGCTGCGGCTGGCGCTGCTGCCGCCGGCCCCGGCGGGCGGGGACGCGGCCGTGGCCGGGCCGCGCACCGAGAACGCCACGTTCCGCCGGCTCCGTCAGGAGGTCGAGCGCGGCTACCAGCACACCCGGCGGGTGGAGGACTACGCAGCCCGGATCGGCTGCTCGGTGCGTACCCTCACCCGGGCCTGCCTGGCGGCGACCGGGCGCAGCGCGAAGCAGGTGATCGACGACCGGGTGGCGCTGGAGGCCAGCCGTCTGCTGGCCGCGACCGACGAGCCGATCGCCCGGATCGGTCGCCGGCTCGGCTTCCCGGAGCCGACGAACTTCGGCCGGTTCTTCACCCGCGAGGTGGGCCTGAGCCCGGGCGCGTTCCGGTCGGCGCGGGGCGGGCCGGCCGGTAACGGCCGCCCACCGGCCCGGCGGGGATGACAGGGCGGGCATGATGAGTGGGTGCAGATCTCCGCGCGCGGCGACTACGCGGTACGGGCGGCCCTGAGCCTGGCCACCGCGTACCCTTCCCTGCTGTCGACCCAGGCCATCGCGGCGGAGCAGGACATGCCCCGCAAGTTCCTGGAGGCGGTCCTGGCGGACCTGCGCCGGGCCGGGCTGGTCCGGGCCCAGCGGGGCGCCGAGGGCGGCTACACGCTGGCCCGCCCGCCGAAGGAGATCACGATAGGGGCGATCCTGCGCGCGGTCGACGGCCCGCTGGCCGGGGTGCGGGGCATGCGGCCCGAGGAGACCAGCTACGACGGGGCGGCGGAGAACCTGCCCCGGCTCTGGGTGGCCGTGCGGGCGGCGGTGCGGCAGGTGGTCGACGAGGTGAGCCTGGCGGAGATGGCCAGCGGTCGGCTGCCGGGCCACGTGCGGCGGCTGATCGCCCGGCCCGACGCGTGGGAGCCCCGCTGACCCCCGGCGGGGTCGGACCACACTGAACGCGCCCGGCTGGCGCACCACCGGGCGGCGGGGTCACGCCGCGCTGAACGCGCCCCGGTGGTGCACGGGCGGGGCACCGTCCCGCCCCGCGCCGAGGGCGAGCGGCGTGGCGATGACGACGGCGTGGTCGCCCGCCGGCACCCGGTGGGCGACGCGGCAGAGCAGCACCGCGAGCGCGCCGTCGACCAGCGGCACCCCGAACGGGCCGGGTGACCAGCCGGGGCACGCGGCGGACCGGTCGGGGCCACCGGCGGCGAGGGCGCGGGCCACGCCCTGCTGGCCGGCGGCGAGCAGGTGCACGGCCACGTGCTCGGCGCGGGCGACGGCGGGCCAGCTCGATGACGCGGTGCCCAGGCAGAACGAGACCAGTGGCGGCTCCAGCGAGACGGCGGTGAACGAGGTCGCCGTGAACGCGGCCGGGGACAGCGCGGGCCGGCCCCGGCGGGCGGGGCGGCCGGGCGTGGTGACCACGGCGACCGTGGCCGCCTGCGGGTGCAGGAGGGCCCGGAGCAGGTCGGTGTCGACCGGCCGCAGCTCGGTGGGCCCGGTCGCGGACCCGTCCACGGTGGTCATGCCGGCCGCCGCGCGGGACGCCGCCGGTCGGCGTGCCCGCTGAAGAGCCCGTCCCGCTGCGCCATGACCCCATGGTGCCGCCGCCTCCGGCGACCGGTCAACGCCCTACCACAGGATGAGATGCGCGTCGCTTCCCGCTCGTGAATCCGTTTCATGCAGCGCAAACAAGATCCGAACGCCCATCTGTTGACTAGGGATTCCCGATCGGGCGGGGTCCTGCGGCGGCGTCCAGTGCGGACGGACGTGGGTTTCCCGGATCGGCGTTGCGGGCATGTTCGAGTCCGACACGGCAGGGAAGGTCACGAAGGGAGCCTGCGATGGGTCTGATGTTCCGCAAGCGCAAGAAGTACGGCCCGATCATCCTGAACTTCACCGAGAACGGGTTCTCGTCCTGGAGCATCAAGATCGGCCGCTGGTCGTGGAACTCCCGCGCCAAGGCGCACCGCGTCGACCTGCCCGGCCCGCTGTCGTGGAAGCAGGACAAGTCCCGGGCGTGACGTCCCGGGGCGGAACGGGGTGCCGGTGGTCCACCGGCACCCCGTTCCGTGTCTGACCCCCCGCACCCCGCCGGCCGACGGGCGGCCCGGGTTGGCCGAATCGCCGCCGGGGCCCGGAAAGGCGGCGGAGAATCGCCGCATGACGGGGGACGGGACACCGGAACGCACGGGGGAAGACTCGCCGCGACGCCAGCGCCGGGTGGCGACGTTGGCGTCCCTCCTGCTGCTGGGTGCCTACTTCGTGGTGCCCGTCGAGCAGGACCCGAACGGGCTGCGGCTGGCCGCGCGCAGCGTCGCCACGGTCGCGTTGGTGGCCGTCGACGCGTGGCTGGTCACCCACCTGGTGCGCCGGCAGCTCGCCGTGGCCGACGACCCCGAGCAGGTGCAGGTCCGCTCGCTGCTGCAACTCGCGGTAGCCCTGATCGGGGGCCTGCTCGCGTTCGCCCTGGCCGACTACGTGATCGCCCGCAGCGCCCCGGGCGAGTTCGTCAACCTGACCACCCGGATCGACGCGCTCTATTTCACGCTGGCCACCCTCACCACGGTCGGCTACGGCGACGTGCACGCGCAGGGCCAGTTCGCCCGGGTCGCGGTCTGCGTGCAGATGGTCTTCACCATCGGCGTGGTCACCACGGGGGTGTCCATCGTGGTCAGGCAGCTGGCCCGCCAGGCCGGACGGCGCTGATCAGCACGTCCCCGCCGAGCTTGCCGTACTCCGGGTCGCGGGCCACCGCGCCCGCGTCGAGCAGGTCGGCCACGGCCCGGTTGGCGTCCGCCGCCCGGTAGACGGTCGAGGTGAGGGCGAACCGGCGCAGCTCGGTCACCGTGCGGGGGCCACGGGCCAGCTCGGCCAGGAGTTCCCGGCCCAGCGGCCCCGGGTCCGCCTCCGGCCCGACGTCGACGGCCCGCCCCTGCGGGTCGGCCGGGTCGCGGTAGCGGACGCCGGTGGGCCCGTCGGCCGCCCACAGGGCGTCCTTGAACGCCTGGAGGCTGCGGTCCGACCCGGTCGCGAACGCCAGCCGCAGCCCCTCGTCGCCAGCAGAGCCCGGCGGGGTCGGCGCGGCCAGCAGGTCGACCTCGGCCACCAGCGGGAAGCCGGCGGCGTCCAGCGCCGGCCGCAGGGGCGCGTCGGGCGCGGTGACCAGCAGCAGGTCGGCCGGGCGGCCGGACCGGGCGGCGGCCAGCAGCGCCGGCGTCGGTGCCGCGCCGTGGGCCAGGGTCAGCAGCGGCGCGCCGGCCGCGCCGGCCGCCTTCAGGGCCACGGGCAGCCGCGCCGGGCCGCCGGGCACCACGTGCACGGCCACCTCGGCGGGCAGCGTCGACTCGACCGCGCCGAGGCGGGCCGGGAGGGTCTCGTCGCCCTCGGCGAGCACGAGGACGGTCAGCCGGAACCCGCGCAGCCGGTCGGCGTGCTCCCCCACCACCCGCAGCGCGGCGTCCGCGCCACCGGCGTCGGTCCCGGCGTACGCCAGGGCGAGGGTGGCCCGCCGTGCGCGGTGCAGCGCTGCGGGCAACCAGGCGTCGAGCTGTCGGACGAGCAGCTCGCGGAGGACGGCGTCGGTCGGCATCCTGCCGTTCTACCGCACCGCCCGCCGCGCGGGTGCGGCGATCCCCTGGGTCGGCGCGGCGGTCAGGCCGGGACGGAGATCCCGACGCCGCCCCGGGTCTGCCCGCCGTAGCGCTGCCGCTCGCGGTCGAGGTCGAGGCGGCCGATCCGCTTGCGGGCGGTGAGCGCGGCATCGTCGAGCAGGTCGGCCGGCACCAGCCAGACGATCTCGAACTCCAGCCCGTCGGGGTCCTTGCCGTAGAGGCTCTTGGTGGTGCCGTGGTCGGAGCTGCCGGCCAGGGCACCGGCGGCGGCGAGCCGCTGGGCGGTGACGGCCAGCTCGTCGAGGGTGTCGACCTCCCAGGCCAGGTGGTAGAGGCCGACGGTGGCCCGGCCGGCGGTGGAGCGCCCGGCGGCCCGGCCGATCTCGAACAGGCCGAGGTCGTGGTCGTTGGTGGAGCCGGGGGCCTGGAGGAATGCGGCGCCCCGGAACCCGTCCGGGGTCATCGGGATGGCCCGGAAGCCGAGGACGTCGCGGTAGAAGGCGACGCTGCGCTCCAGGTCGCTGACGTAGAGGACGGCGTGGTTGAGGCGGTGGATTCCCATGACCCCACCCTAGCGCGATTTAGTTGAGCGCTCAACAGTAGCCCGTATGATGGTGGTCATGACCCGCTGGCTGAACCCCGACGAGCAGCGCACCTGGCGGGCGTACCTGGCCGCCTCGCGGGCGCTGATGGAGAAGCTCGACCGCGAGCTGCAGCGCGACGCCGGCATGCCGCACGCCTACTACGAGATCCTGGTCCGGCTCTCCGAGGCCCCCGACCGGCGGCTGCGGATGAGCGACCTGGCCGACGCCACCGGATCATCCCGCAGCCGGCTCTCACACGCCGCCGCCCGGCTGGAGGCGTCCGGCTGGATCCGGCGCGAGGACTGCCCCACCGACCGGCGCGGGCAGATCGCCGTGCTCACCGACGCCGGGTTCGCCACGCTGGCCGCCGCCGCGCCCGGCCACGTCGAGGGGGTGCGCCGGCACCTCTTCGACGCGCTCAGCCCCGCCCAGGTCGACCAGTTGCACCGGATCAGCGAGACGATGCTGGACCACCTGACCGAAGGATGACCGAATCGCGATCGTCGGGGGGTTGTACTTATTGTCGCGGTGCGGCCACGATGGGGCGTGTCCCCCGCCTTCGGTGAATTGACCGGCCAGGCGCACCAGCTGGTGTCCGCCGGCGACCTGGCCGGCGCGCAACAGCTGCTCTCCGATGCGCTGAGCGACGCCGACCCCCGCCCCGACCACGCCTCGCCCGAGCTGGCCGAAGCCGCCGGCCTCCAGGCCCGCGTGCTGGTAGCGCTGGGCGAGCCGCACTCCGCGCGCGGCTGGGCCGCCTTCGCGTACGCGGCGGCGACCCGGCTGCACGGCCGCGACGATCCGCGCACCGTGGCGGCGGCGGCCACCCTCGCGGCGGTGCTGCACCGGGTCGGCAGCTACGCCCGCGCCGCCCGGCTCTACTCCGACGTCATCATCGAGTTGACCGCGTCCGACGGGCCCGAGTCGCTGCGGGTGCTGGCCGCCCACGCCGACCTGGCCACGGTGGAATACGCGCGGGGCCAGTGCGAGGTGGCCCGCGAACGCCTCCAGGACGCCTGGGAGCTGCACCGCGAGGTCTACGGCGACGGGCACCCCAGCGGCATCAAGATGCTGGCCCGGCTCGGGTCGATGCAGCGCGACTGCGGGGAGTTCGCCGACTCCCACGACACCCTGACCCTGGCCCGGGAGCTGTGCCGGCAGCACCTCGCCGCCGACGACCCGCTCGCCGCACAGGTGGCGGCCCTGGCCCGCGCCGCCGCCAACCCAGACCACATCTGCGGGCGCGCGCCCGCCGCCGAGCGGGAGGCCCCCGCCCCCGAGCCCGAGGTGCCCGTCGCGCCCACGGTGCCGGCGGCCCGCGAGGCGACGGCCGCCGAGGGTCCCCCGACGTACGAGCCGGCGTGGCCGCCCCGGGAGGAGCCCCGCCCCACCACCACGTGGCCGTCCTACGAGGAACCCCACCCGAGCGACGACGACGCCCCGGCGTACCGGTCGGCGTGGCCGGCGCAGGAGTCGTGGCCGGCGGAGGAACAGCCCGCCCCGCCCGTGGTGCCCGCCCCCCGGCTCCCCCCGGACGACGACCGCTGGGCGGGCGGGGAGGCCGGGCCCTGGGCCGACGACGACCCGTGGATCCGGCAGCACGCCCGCCCCGACCCGGCGTACGCCGATCCGCGGCCGACCCACGCCGAGCGGGACGACCGGTGGCCACAGGAGCCGGCCCGGCCGGCGGAGGGCCCCGTGCCGCCCGCGGTGCTCGGCCTCGCGGGCACGGGCGCGGACGCCCCCGCCGGGGTACGCGCCGTGGGCCCGCCCCCGCCCGCGCAGGACCGCGCCCGGCTGCTCCCGGTGCTGGTCCCCCGCCCGCCCGCGCCCCCGCCGCGCCGGCTCACCCCGCTCGTGGTGCTCGCCGGGGTGACCGTGGTGGTGCTGGGCACGGCGGCGGTGGTCGCCGGGGTGGCCCGCGTCGGCGGCACCGAGCCGGAGCCCGGCCCGTCGCCCTCGGCGACCGCCCCGCCGCAGCCCGACCCGTCCGGCGCAGGACCCTCGGGCCGGTCCCCCGGCGCGAAGCCGTCCGGCAGGTCCCCCGGCGCGAAGCCGTCCGGCAGCCGGTCGGCCAGCCCCCGGGCCGCCGCCTCCCCCGGCAGCCCGCCGGACGGGGTGAGCCTGCGGGACAACCGGGAGAACATCGCGCTGCGCTGGACGTACCCGGCCGGGGCCAGCGGGCCCGTCGTGCTCGCCGGGGCACCGTCCGGGCGGCAGCCGAACGCGTTCGAGACCCTGCCGGCGGGCACCACGAGCTTCCTGGTGCACGGGCTGGACCGCACCAACGACTACTGCTTCACGGTCGCGGTGGTGTGGTCGGCGGACACGGTCGGCCGCAGCCGCCAGGTCTGCACCCGCCGCCGCTGACCGCCCGGCCGGGCGGGGGAGGCCGGAGCCGAGCCGGAGCCGGAGCCGGAGGGGTCAGGCGCCGATGGCGGCCAGGAAGGCGTCCGCGATCACCGCGTGGCCCGGCAGTCCCGGGTGGACCCGGTCGTCGGCCCAGCGGCTCGACGGGCTGTGCGCCAGCACCCGGTCGAAGGCCGCCTGGGTGGCGACGTGCACCGCGTCGAAGTCCTTGGCGACGGCGGCCACCACCGCCGCGTAGCGGTCGGTCTCGGCGCGCTGCGGCTCGTCGACGTCCGCCTCGATGAGGAACGGGTCGGCCAGCACCAGGCGGCAACCGGTGGTGGTCACGGCCCGGCGCAGCAGGGCGCGCAGGGTGCGCTCGTATTCGTCGATCGGCACGGCCTCGGCCTCCCGGCCGGGGCTGAACCCGCGCCAGATGTCGTTGATGCCGACCATCACGCAGAGCCAGTCGGGGCGCTCGGCGACGGCGTCGGCCTCCCAGCGGGCGGCGAGGTCGCGCACCGTGTCGCCGCCGATGCCCCGGTTGACCCAGGTCAGCCCGAGCTGCGGGTGCCGGGCGTCGACGAACGCGCGGACGAGGCTCATGTAGCCGTCGCCGTAGGGGGCGGCGTGGTCGCGCCGGCCGCAGTCGGTGATGCTGTCCCCGATGAACACGATCCGTTGACCGGCACCCAGCAGCATGCGCGCGACTCCGTCCCGACCCGTGGCGCAGCGCCGCCCCGATCGCTTGGCCGGGGGGTCGCCGCGCGGTATCTTTGGCAATTCAGGCACAAAAAAGGAACGGCGTGCAGAATGCCGTTCCTGACGCAATTCTAATTATTAGGGAGAAGGCTTGTCAAGGCACTCCGCGGGTCCCGACGAGCTGCGCAACGACGACGAAACCGGCCACGCTGACGAAACCGGCCACGCCGACGAGATCGGCCACGAGCAGGAGTACGTCTCCATGCTCTACGACCGGCTGGACGGCCTGCGGGAGCAGTCCGCCCGGCGGCTCGCCGAACAGCTACGCGACGGCGGCGGCACCCAGCAGGCCCGGTCCCAGCGCGACAGCGCCGTGAAGATGTACGCCGAGCAGGTCGAGCAGTACTCCGCCGTGGAGAACGGGCTGTGCTTCGGCCGGCTGGACACCGACGACGGCGCCCGCCACTACATCGGCCGGATCGGGATCTTCGACACCAGCGGCGACTACGACCCGCTGCTGATGGACTGGCGGGCCCCCGCCGCCCGCGCCTTCTACCTGGCCACCGCCGCCAACCCGCAGGGCGTGCGGCGACGCCGGCACCTGCGTACCCGGCAGCGGAAGGTGGTCGCCCTCAACGACGAGGTGCTCGACCTGGCCACCGCCTCCCCCACCGCGCACGAGGAGCTGACCGGCGAGGCGTCCCTGCTCGCCGCGCTCAACGCCGGCCGCACCGGCCGGATGCGCGACATCGTCGAGACCATCCAGGCCGAGCAGGACCGGATCATCCGCGCCGACCTGCCCGGGACCCTGGTCGTGCAGGGTGGCCCCGGCACCGGCAAGACGGCTGTCGCCCTGCACCGGGCGGCGTACCTGCTCTACACCCACCGGCGGGAGCTGGCCACCCGGGGCGTGCTGCTGGTCGGCCCGAACGAGACGTTCCTGCGCTACATCTCCCAGGTGCTGCCGGCGCTGGCCGAGACGGGCGTGCTGCTGCGTACCCCCGGGGACCTGTTCCCCGGCGTCAGCGCCCGACGGGCGGAGCCGGCGGCCACGGCGGCGCTCAAGGGCCGGGCGGAGATGGTGGAGGTGCTGGCCGCGGCCGTGCGGGACCGGCAGTGGGTGCCCGACGAGCCGCTGGAGATCGAGGTCGAGCGGGAGGTGCTGCCGCTGGCCCCGGAGACCGTGCGGGCCGCCCGGGACCGGGCCCGGCGCTCCGGACGGCCGCACAACCTGGCCCGGGCGGTCTTCGACGTCGAGGTCGTGCACGCCCTCGCCGCCCAGGTCGCCGAGCGCATCGGCGCGGACCCGCTCGGCGGGGCCAACCTCCTGGAGGAGGCCGACGTCGCGGAGATCCGCCGGGAGCTGCGCGAGGAGCCCGGCGTGCGGGCCGCCCTGGACCAGCTCTGGCCGGTGCTCACCCCGCAGCGCCTGCTCGCCGACCTCTACGCCGACCCGGACCGCATCGCCGCCGCCACCCCCGGCTGGACCGACGCCGACCGGGCGGCGCTGCGCCGCGAGCCGGGCGGCTGGACCCCGGCCGACGTGCCGCTGCTGGACGAGGCCGCCGAGCTGCTCGGCGAGGACGACCGGGCCGCCGAGGCCCGCCGGGCCCGCCTGCGCGCCCTGCAACGCGAGTACGCCGAGGGCGTGCTGGAGATCGCCCGGGGCTCCCGGTCGATCGACGTGGAGGACGAGGCGGAGGGCGGCGAGATCCTCGGGGTCGCCGACCTGCTGGACGCCGACCGGCTGCTGGAGCGGCAGCAGTCCAGCGACGGGCTGACCACCGCCCAGCGGGCCGCCGCCGACCGGAGCTGGGCGTTCGGGCACGTCATCATCGACGAGGCGCAGGAGCTGTCGCCGATGGCCTGGCGCCTGCTGATGCGCCGCTGCCCCAGCCGGTCGATGACGATCGTCGGGGACGTGGCGCAGACCGGCGCGCTCGCCGGCACCCCGTCGTGGGGCGAGGCCCTGGAGCCGTACGTGGCGCAGCGGTGGCGGCTGGAGGAGCTGACGGTCAGCTACCGCACCCCCGCCGAGATCATGGCGGTGGCGGCCGGGGTGCTGGCCGAGATCGACCCGCACCTGCGTCCGCCCCGCTCGGTGCGCCGCAGCGGGGTGCCGCCGTGGGAGCGTACGGTCGCCGCCGACCGGCTGGCCGGCGAGCTGGCCGACGCCGCGGTCGCCGAGGCCGCCGACCTGACCGACGGACGGCTCGGGGTGATCGTGCCCGCCGGCCGGGTCGACGCGCTGGGCGCGGCGCTGGTGGCGGCCCTGCCCGAGGCGGCCGTCGGCGACCACCCGGAGCTGGAGAGCCGGGTGGTGCTGCTGACGGTGGCCCAGGCCAAGGGGCTGGAGTTCGACACCGTCCTGGTGGTCGACCCGGACGGGATCGTCGCCGAGTCGCCGCGCGGGCACAGCGACCTGTACGTCGCGCTGACCCGCGCCACCCAGCGCCTCGGCATCCTCCGCCCCGTCTGACCCGCCCCTCCAGCGTCCTCCGCCGCATGGGCCGGCACTTTGGCGTGCTCCGCCGCGTGGCCCGGCCCCTTCCTTCCGAATCTTGGACAGTTACCGTCTACAAGGCGGATTCAAGCGGTGGTTGCAACACCAAGGAGTTGGGCCATTCTCTCACTGGGAGTGGCCCAGCCCAGGGTTTGGCGGGGGCGGGTGTTCAACTCGTCGGCGACGGCGTCGAGGTCGGCCTGGCTGAGTTTGGTGAAGTCGGTGCGGCCTTTGGGAAAGTACTGGCGCAGTAGTCCGTTGGTGTTCTCGTTACTGCCTCGCTGCCATGGTGAGTGCGGGTCGCAGAAGTAGACCGGGCAGTCGGTGGCCAGGGTGAAGTCGGCATGGCGGGCCATCTCTGTGCCCTGGTCCCAGGTGAGTGATGCGCGTAGCCGTGCGGGTAGGCGGCCCATGGCGGCGGCCAGTTGAGCGGCGACGTGTTCGGACAGCTTGCCGTGGGGCAGCCCGACCAGGATAACGAACCGGGTCTGCCGCTCGACCAGGGTGGCGATCACCGAGCCTCCCGCCCGATTGCCGCCTTCGATCAGGTCGCCTTCCCAGTGTCCTGGCACGGCACGGTCGGCAGCCTCGGCCGGACGAGCGGAGATGTTCAGGCCCACCCAGGCGCGATTGGAGCGGACAGCGGCGCCGGCGACCGGCCGTGCCCGCCGGGCCGCCCGTGCGGAGCGTAACGCCACCTGCCGCGTCAACTCCGCCCGCAGGTTGCCCCGACTCTGCAGGTAGATGGCTTGGTAGATGGTTTCGTGCGACACATGCAACTCCGACTGGTCGGGATAATCCAGCCGCAACCGAGCAGCAATCTGCCGCGGGGACCACCGCCGCCGCAACAACCCGATCACCAACCCACGCAACGGACCGTCGACCGCCAGCCTGGCAGGACGCCTCGCCCGACGATGCCGCAACCACGCAGCCCAGTCAGCCGCCGCAGGCTTGTACGACTGCCCGTAACACTCGAACCGAGCAACCTCACGACTTATCGTCGACGGCTGACGACCCAACCGCCGCGCGATCGACCGTATCGACTCACCCGCCGCACGACCGAGCCCGATCTCCTCACGCTCACCCGCAGACAACCGTGGCGCCATGAACCCACCTCCATCAGTACAACGAGGCGGCGTTGCAACCATCAGTTGACTCCGAGCAACGGATGGTAACTGTCCAAGATTGGCGTGGTGGAGGAGCTTGCGGCGCGGCGTCAGTCCTCGGTGAAGTTGCCGACCTGGCTGGCGCTGCTGGACTGGTCGCTGGTCGCGCCGCCCGCCGGGGTGCTCAGGCCACCCGTGGTCGCGTCGCCCGTCGTGGTCGGGGCGACCTTTCCCGGGTGCCGCTCCGGCTGCCGGGCCACCCGGCGGGTGCTCGCGGGCCCGGCCGTGCCGCCGGTCGTGGTGATCGCGCCCTGGCCCCGGGTGGGGCCGCCGTCGCGCAGCACCGCCGGGTCGATCCGCACGTGCGCCGGGTCGTCCGGGTCCTCGTCCTGGATGACCCGCTGCACGTCGGTCTGCGGCACGGTGACCTCGTCGAGGGCCCCCTCGCCGTAGACGCCGCCGGTGATCCGTTCCTCGGCCTTGCGGGCGGACTCCCGCATCCTGTCGTCCTCACGCACGTCCATCACCTCGCAGAAGTGTCGGAATCTTCCTGCGTGCCCGGCCCGGGGGCGACCAAACGTGCCGGGGCCGCGCGCACCGGCCGCCAGGCCGGGCCGCACCCCGAGCGACAGGCCAGGTCGCACAGGCCGCCCGCGAGCTGCTGCTATCCGGCGACGGGAGGGTGTTACCTCGCCGGGTCGGCCGGGTAGTCGGGGGCTGCCCCCGCCACGAACGTGAACCGTGCCGTGGCCGAAACGCGGTAGCGGGGCGAGGGAGCGCAGTAAGGACTCATCGCATCCTGAGGAGGACAAGATGAGCACGCAGGCTGCATCCACCAGGCCGATGAACCGCACGCAGGAAGCCCCGAACCGGGCGATGAACGACGTGCCGAACCGCGCGATGCAGGAGGCACCCACCCGGCCGATGCCGATGATGCACGACGGGCACCGGGAGCCGATGATGGCGCCGGGCACGGAGACCAAGCAGGCCTTCGCGACCACGGAGTTCTGGGTCTACGTCGCCTCCGTCATCGGCGTGCTCGCCGCGTCGTACCTGGTCGGCAAGAACTCGGTCGGCGTGGACATCTTCCGCGCGCCGCAGGCCTGGTTCTTCATCACGCTGCTGACCATCGGTTACCTCGGTAGCCGGGGCCTGGCCAAGGCCGGCAGCAACTTCCGCAGCGGCGCGGAGCGCAAGGCCCGGCACTGACGCCGGACCAGCTCCGAGCAGCACGGTGGCCCGCCGGGATTCCCGGCGGGCCACCGTCGCGTTTCTTCGCGTACGTGCGGAACTACTCCTCGCCGAAGCCCCAGTCCTCGGCGAAGTCGCCCTCGACGGCGTCCTCGATCATCTCGCCGGCGACCATCCCGCCGACCGCGCCGAGCGCCGCCCCGGCGACGATCCCGCCCATCCCCGGCCCCCGGCTGTGGCCGTGACCGCCGTGCTGCATCGGGTAGCCGTGCGTGGGGTAGCCGTGCTGCTGCGGGTAGCCCTGCGGGGCACCGAAGCCCTGGGCGCGCAGGCCGCCGTAACGCGACGTGGTCTCCTGCAGCCAGCCGTCGACCACCTGCGCCCAGTCGACGCGGTCGGCGTCGGCGTGCGAGACGGTGTAGCGGCCGAAGACGTCGTGGCCGGCGCTGAGGAAACCGCCCCGCTTGTCGCACTCCAGGATCACGTCGATGCCCTGCTGGCTGGTGACGAACGTCAGCTCGACCTCGTTGATGACCTGCGCGTACTGCGGGGCCGCGAAGTATTCGATCTCCTGGTAGAAGGGCAGCGTCTGGTGCACCCCCCGGATGTGGCCGCGCTCCAGGTCGGCCCCCTTGAAGCGGAAGCCGAGCCGGGCGAACGCCTCCAGGATGCGCTCCTGCACCGGCAGCGGGTGCACGGCGACCTGGTCGAGGTCGCTCTTGTCGACGGCCCGGGCCACCGCCACCTCGGTGCGCAGCCCCATCGTCATGCCGTGCAGGCGCTGGCCGTACACGTCGGTGATCGGGGTCTCCCACGGCACCGGGAGCTGGAACGGGATCGACAGCTGCTGCTTCGGGGCGAGCTCGAAGGCCCCGCTGACCGGCATCCGGTGGAACTCCATGATGCCCGCGTACTCGCTGTCACCGCTCTCGATCTCGACGCGGGTGACCAGACCGACGGCGATCTGCTCGATGGCGGCCGGGGCTTCCCCGCCGACCAGGTTGACCCGGCCGTCGAGGGCCAGGCCGGGCCGGGTGTTCGGGTTCGCCAGGACGGTGTCCACGGTCGGACCGCCCACCCCGAACGCGCTCAACATCTTCTTGAAGACCATCGCCACTCCCGCAGGTGCGCGCTCCACCCTGGAGCGTCGCAGCTCACCGGACCGACCCTAGCCTGCACCGCTGTGAGATGCCTGGGAACACACCGCTCGCCCTACTCGGCGGCGCCCAGACCCGGGCGCGGCGCCCAAGCGCGTGGCCAGGGCGTGAGAAGGGGACCCTTCTCTACCGTATGCGTTAACAAGGGGCCCTTCCTTACACCTCCACCACGACCAGGTCGCCCACCTGCTCGGCGAGCGGGGCGCGGGCGGCCGGGTCGAGCCCCGCGTCGGTGATCAGCACGTCCGCGTCGGCGAGCGGGGCGATGGTGGCGATGCCGATGGTCTCCCACTTGGTGTGGTCGGCCAGCACCACCAGCCGCCGGGCGGCGTGCACCAGCCGCCGGTTGATGCCGGCTTCCAGCAGGTTGGGGGTGGTGAAGCCGGTGCGCGGGCTCATCCCGTGCACCCCGAGGAAGAGCACGTCGACGTTGAGCGTGCTGACGGCGGCCTCGGCGACCGGCCCGGTCAGCGCGTCCGACGGGGTGCGGATGCCGCCGGTGAGCACGACCGTGCGGTCGGCGCGCGGGTCGGCGTAGAGCGCGTCGGCGACCGGGATCGAGTTGGTCACCACGGTCAGCCCCCGCACGTCGGCGAGCAGGGTCGCCAGGGCGGCCGTGGTGGTGCCGGCGGAGAGCGCGATCGCCATGCCGGGCTCCACGAGGGTGGCGGCCCGCTCGGCGATGGCCCGCTTCTCGTCGCGCTGTCGGATCGACTTGGCGGCGAAGCCGGGCTCCTCGGCCGAGCCGGGCCCGGCCAGGGTCGCGCCGCCGTGCACCTTGTCGATCAGCCCGCGCTCGGCGAGGGCCTCCAGGTCGCGGCGGATGGTCATGTCGGAGACGCCGAAGCGGGTCACCAGGTGGCTGACCCGCACCCCGCCGCGCTGCCGGATCAGCTCAAGGATGGCGTTCTGCCGTTGCTGGGCGAGCATCGGAGTCCTCCTCCCGGACCACGGCCACCTCGCCCGGGGCGACCTCCAGCTCCCCGGCGCACCGGCCGCCCGCGAGCAGCTCGGTGCCGGTGGCGGCGATCCGGGCCGGGCGGTCGGTGTGGTTGACGACGAACAGCCAGCTCCGCCCGTCACCCCGGCGGCGGACCACCTCCACCCCGGGCGGGGCGTCGGCGGCCGGCCGGACCCCGGCCTCGGCCAGCAGCCGGGCCACCAGGCGGTCGGTGCCGGCGTCGTCGAGCCGGGTAGCCGCGTACCAGGCCGCGCCGGCGCCCACGGCGTTGCGGGTCAGCGCCGGGACCCCGGGCAGGGGCCCGTCGGCGTACGCGGCGACGACCTCCGCGCCGGCCGGGTGCAGCCACTCGGTCCACACGTCGGCGGCGGAGCCGTCGTCGAGGGTGACCCGCTCGCCCTCGCGCAGCGGGAAGAACTCCTCGGTGCGGATGCCGAGCAGCTCCCGGAACGCGCCGGGGTAGCCGCCGAGCCGGACGTGGTCGTGCTCGTCGACGATGCCGCTGAAGTAGGTCACCAGGGCGGTGCCGCCGGCGGCGACCCAGCCGTGCAGGGCCTCGGCGTCGGCGTCGCGGACGAGGTAGAGCGTCGGCACCAGCACGAGGCGGTAGCGGGACAGGTCGGTGGACGGGTGCACCACGTCGGCGGTGACGCCGGCCCGCCAGAGCGCGCCGTGCAGGGCGGCGAGCCGGTCGGCGTACGTGACGTCGACGCTGGGGTGGGAGTCCAGCTCGACGCCCCACCACGCCTCGTAGTCGAACAGGATCGCCACGTCGGCGTCGACGCGGCTGCCGCGTACCTCGGCGAGGGCCTTGAGGTCGGCGCCGAGCCCGCACACCTCGCGGAAGACCTTGGTGTCCGCCCCGGCGTGCGGGACGAGCGCCGAGTGGTATTTCTCCGCCCCGGCCCGGGAGGCCCGCCACTGGAAGAACAGCACCCCGTCGGCGCCGCGGGCGACGTGGGCGAGGCTGTTGCGGCGCAGCTGCCCCGGTGCCTTCGCCACGTTGCGGGGCTGCCAGTTGACGGCGCTGGTGGAGTGCTCCATGAGCAGCCACGGCGCGCCACCGGCGACGCCCCGGGTGTGGTCGGCCGCCAGCGCCAGCCCGACGTGCGACTGCGGGTCGGCGGCGGTGAGGTAGTGGTCGGTGGCGACCAGGTCCACGTCGGCGGTCCAGGAGTGGTAGTCCATGTGCTTGCTCATGCCCACCATGAAGTTGGTGGTGACGGGCTGGGCGACGATCCGCTTGAGCAGGTCGCGCTCGGCGCGCAGCTGGGCGCGCTGCTCGTCGGAGGAGAAGCGCAGGAAGTCGAGCTGCTGGGTGGGGTTGGCGAAGGTCGGCGCGGCGCGCGGCGGGTTGATCTCGGCCCAGTCGCCGTAGCGCTGGCTCCAGAAGAGGGTGCCCCACGCCTCGTTGAGGGCCGCCAGGTCGCCGTAGCGCTCGCGCAGCCAGCCCCGGAACGCCGCCGCGCTCACGTCGCAGTAGCAGTGCACGTTGTGGCAGCCCAGCTCGTTGGAGACATGCCACATCACCACGGCGGGGTGGTCGGCGTAGCGGGTGGCGACAGCCTCGACGAGGGCGAGCGAGCGCTCGCGGAACACCGGCGAGCTGGGGCAGTACGCCTGCCGGCCGCCCGGCCACAGCACGGTGCCGTCGGCGCGGCGGGGCAGCGTCTCGGGGTGGGCGTGGGCCAGCCACGGTGGCGGGCTGGCGGTGGCGGTGGCGAGGTCGACCGAGATGCCCCCGGCGTGCAGCGTGTCGAGGGCGCGGTCGAGCCAGCCGAAGTCGTACGTGCCGGGGGTGGGCTCCAGCAGGGCCCAGGAGAAGATGCCGACGGAGACCAGGTTGACCCCGGCCCGGCGCATGAGCTCCACGTCCTCGGCCCAGGTCTGCTCGGGCCACTGCTCGGGGTTGTAGTCGGCGCCGTAGTAGATGCCGTCGCCCTGCCAGCCGGTGTCGTGTCGATCCCGCATGAGGGCACAGCGTGCCCGCGCGGCACACCCAAGTCAACACTTTTCAACATCGCGGTTCTTTACAACGTTTACCGCGTCGATCCCCTTGTCACAGCGTGGTTTCGATCGACAGATCGACCCTTGACAGCGCCCGACGGACGAGTAGCTTGAGGCGCCTATGGCCGTTCGTGTTCGCTGATGTGGGTTCACGGTGGATCCGCTGTGGCATTCCCGAACGCCGACCGCCCCACCACCCCCACCACCCCTCCCCCGGGTGCCGCACCCCTTCTCAGCCGCAGGAGGCACCATGTCCCGTCCCCGCACCCAGGCCGAGTACCTCGCCCGGCTCGTACCCCCGTCCGTCGCCGGCCTGCGCCGGCGCTCCCTGCTGGCCGGCGCGGCCGGCACGGGCGCCCTGCTCGGCACCGGCCTGCTCGCCGGCTGTGGCTCGGACTCCGAGTCCGGCGGGGCGGAGTCGAAGACGGTGTCGCTCGGCTCGAACCAGTCCGACCCCAAGCCCAAGGACGTGATCGCCAAGGTCATGGCCGGGTTCCAGACCGCCTCCGGCGTCGAGGTCGCGATCAACACGGTCGACCACAACACGTTCCAGGAGAACATCAACAACTACCTGCAGGGCAAGCCGGACGACGTCTACACCTGGTTCGCCGGCTACCGCATGCGGTTCTTCGCGGCGAAGGGCCTGGCCGGCGACGTCAGCGACGTGTGGGGCAAGCTCTCCGGCTACTCCGACGCGTTCAAGAAGGCGTCGACCGGCGACGACGGCAAGCAGTACTTCGTGCCGGCGTCGTACTACCCGTGGGCGATGTTCTACCGCAAGTCGGTGTGGCAGCAGCGCGGCTACCAGGTGCCGAAGACCCTCGACGAGCTGAACGCCCTCGGCGCGCAGATGAAGAAGGACGGCCTCAACCCGATCGCCTTCGGCGACAAGGACGGCTGGCCGGCGATGGGCACCTTCGACATCCTCAACCTGCGGATCAACGGCTACCAGTTCCACGTCGACCTGATGGCCGGCAAGGAGGCGTGGACCTCCGACAAGGTGAAGAAGGTCTTCGACACGTGGGCGGGGCTGCTGCCGCTGCACCAGGCCGACAGCCTCGGCCGGACGTGGCAGGAGGCGGCCCAGTCGCTGCAGCAGAAGAAGTCCGGCATGTACCTCCTCGGCCTCTTCGTCGGCCAGCAGTTCAGCAACGACGAGCAGGACGACCTCGACTTCTTCACCTTCCCCGAGATCGACCCGGCGATCGGGGCCAAGGCCCTGGACGCGCCGATCGACGGCTACATGATGGCCCGCAAGCCGAAGTCCGAGGCCAACGCCAAGAAGCTGATGGAATACCTCGGCTCGAAGGACGCCGCCGACGTCACCGTCAAGAACGACCCGAGCACGCTGGTGGCCAACAGCGGCGCCGACGTCAGCGGCTACACCGCGCTGCAGAAGAAGGCCGCCGAACTGGTCGGCTCGGCCACCGAGATCGCCCAGTTCCTCGACCGGGACACCCGGCCCGACTTCGCCTCCACCGTGATGATCCCGGCCATCCAGCAGTTCATCAAGGACCCGAAGGACATCAGCGGGCTGCTCACCAGCATCGAGAACCAGAAGAAGTCGATCTTCACCGACTGACGACGGCGAGAGGCGAGGACACGTGTCCGACCTGCCCCTGATCCAAGCGGATCCCGCCGTGTCGTCGCCGGCCGCGACCGCCCGCAAGGGTGGTCGCGGCCGCGGGCCACGGCTCCTGTCCCGCACCGACCGCGTGGTGATCGCGCTGATGGTGCTCGTACCGCTGCTGCTGGTCGTCGGCCTGGTGTGGTTCCCGGCCGTGGCCACGGTGGCGCTGTCCGGCACGAACTGGGACGGCATCGGCCCCATCAGCGAGATCGAGTGGGTCGGCGGCCGCAACTACTCCGACGTGATCAACATCTATCCGCCGTTCGTGCCGGCCGTGCAGAACAACCTGCTCTGGCTCGCGGCGCTGTTCGTGGTCGCCACCCCGTTCGGCATGTTCCTCGCCGTGCTGCTGGACAAGGAGATCCGGGGCAGCCGGTTCTACCAGACCGCGCTCTACCTGCCGGTGGTGCTCTCGCTGGCGCTCATCGGCTTCGTCTGGCAGCTCATCTACTCCCGCGACCAGGGCCTGCTCAACGCGGCGCTGGGCACCAGCACCGACTGGTACGGCGACCCGGACGTCAACATCTGGGCGGTGCTCGTCGCCGCCGGCTGGCGGCACGTCGGCTACATCATGCTGCTCTACCTCGCCGGGCTGAAGGGCGTCGACCCGTCGCTGCGGGAGGCCGCCGCCGTCGACGGCGCGTCCGAGGCCACCACCTTCTTCAAGGTGGTCTTCCCGGTGCTGCGGCCGATCAACATCATCGTGCTGGTGGTGACGGTCATCGAGTCGCTGCGCGCGTTCGACCTGGTCTGGGTCGTCAACAAGGGCCGCAACGGGCTGGAGCTGATCTCCGCGCTGGTCACCCAGAACGTGGTCGGCGAGGCCAGCCGCATCGGCTTCGGCTCGGCGCTGGCGACGCTCATGCTGGTCGTCTCGCTGGTCTTCATCACCGTCTACCTGGCGACCGTCATGAGGGAGAACCGGAAGTGACCGCCGCTGCCCCGACCCGCGTACCGGCCGCCGCCGCGTCCACCCGCCGCCGCCGGCCGCCCCGACCCGCCCGGGTCGTCCTGCACCTCTTCCTGGGCGCGGTCGCCGTCGGCTGGCTGTTCCCGATCCTCTGGGCCGTGCTGACCTCGCTGCGCTCCTACGAATACACCGCCGCCAACGGCTACGTCTCCCTCGGCGGCTGGACCCTCGACAACTACGTCACCGCGTGGCGCACCGCCGAGTTCGGCAAGCACTTCCTCAACTCCGTCTACATCACCGTCCCGGCGGTGCTGCTGACGCTGTTCCTGGCCTCCTGCGTCGCGTTCGTCATCGCCCGGTTCAGCTGGAAACTCAACATCGTCCTGCTCGGCCTGTTCACCGCCGCGAACCTGCTGCCCCAGCAGGCCCTGCTGATCCCGCTGTTCCGGCTGTTCACCGAGGTGCCGCTGCCGCTGTTCATGAGCGACTCGGAGCTGCTCTACGACAGCTACTGGGGGCTGATCCTGGTCAACGTCGCCTTCCAGTGCGGCTTCTGCGTCTTCGTGCTGAGCAACTACATGAAGGCCCTGCCGCACGAGCTGTACGAGGCGGCGATGGTCGACGGGGCCAGCGTGTGGCGGCAGTACTGGCAGGTGACCATGCCGCTGTGCCGGCCGGCGCTGGCGGCGCTGGCCACGCTGGAGGTGACCTGGATCTACAACGAGTTCTTCTGGGCCACCGTGCTCATGCGCACCGGCGACAAGTTCCCGGTGACCAGCTCGCTGAACAACCTGCGCGGCGAGTTCTTCACCGACAACAACCTCGTCTCGGCCGGCTCCGTGCTGGTCGCGATCCCCACCCTGGTGATCTTCTTCCTGTTGCAGAAGCAGTTCGTCCGGGGCCTGACGCTGGGAGCTTCGAAGGGATGACGATCGTCCACCTACGCCGGGCCGCGACCAGCCTGGTGCTCGACGCACGCGGCCCCGGGCTGCCCCGGGTCGCGCACTGGGGCGCCGACCTCGGCCCGCTCGCCGCCGACGACCTGACCGCGGTGGTCGCCGCGACCGTGCCGCCGGTGGCGCCGAGCAGCTTCGACGCCCCGACCGTGCTGTCGCTGCTGCCGGAGGCGAGCGCCGGCTGGAGCGGCCGGCCCGGGCTGGCCGGGCACCGCGCCGGCACCGCCTGGTCCACGGCGTTCCGCCTCGACGCCCTCGACGTCACCGACGAGCCCGACGGTTCCGCTCGGGTCGCGGTGACAGCCAGCGACCCCGACGCGGCGCTGACGCTGACCGTCGAGGTCGAGCTGGACCCGGCCGGGCTGGTGCTGCTGCGGCACCGGCTGCGCAACGACGGCGACACCCCGTACGAGCTGCGGGAGCTGACCGGGGTGCTGCCGGTGCCGGCGGTCGCCACCGAACTGCTCGACCTGACCGGCCGGTGGTGCCGGGAACGGTCGCCGCAGCGGCACCCGTGGCCGATGGGCGCGTGGGTGCGGGAGGGCCGGCACGGGCGCACCGGGCACGACGCGACGCTGCTGCTGGTGGCCGGCACCGCCGGGTTCGGCTTCCGGCACGGCGAGGTGTGGGCGGTGCACACCGCGTGGAGCGGCGACCACGTCACGTTCGCCGAACGGCGGCCCACCGGGGACGCCACGCTGGGCGGCGGCGAGCTGCTGGGCAGCGGGGAGATCACGCTCGGCCCCGGCGAGTCCTACGCCACCCCCCTGCTCTACGCGGCGCACTCGACCGCCGGCCTCGACGGGCTCAGCGACGCGCTGCACGCCCACCTGCGCGCCCGACCGGGGCACCCGCGTTCGGCGCGGCCGGTCACCCTCAACGTGTGGGAGGCCGTCTACTTCGACCACGACCTGGACCGGCTGCGCGCCCTCGCCGACCACGCCGCCGCCATCGGGGTGGAACGGTTCGTGCTCGACGACGGCTGGTTCGTCGGCCGCCGGCACGACCGGGCCGGGCTCGGCGACTGGTACGTCGACGAAACGGTCTGGCCGGGCGGGCTGCAACCGCTGATCGACCACGTGCGCGGGCACGGCATGCAGTTCGGCCTCTGGGTCGAGCCGGAGATGGTCAACCCCGACTCCGACCTGTTCCGCGCCCGCCCCGAGTGGGTGCTCCAGGTGCCCGGCCGGCTGCCGCCCGCGTGGCGGCACCAGCAGGTGCTCGACCTGGCCAACCCGGGCGCGTACGCGTACGTGCTGGGGCGGCTCGACGCCCTGCTGCGCGACCACGACGGCATCGCGTACCTGAAGTGGGACCACAACCGGGACCTCACGGAGGCCGGTCACGCCGGGCGGCCCGGGGTGCACGCGCAGACCGCCGCCGCCTACCGGCTGCTCGACGAGCTGCGCGGCCGCCACCCGGGGCTGGAGATCGAGAGCTGCTCCTCCGGCGGCGCGCGGGTGGACCTGGAGATCCTGCGCCGCACCGACCGGGTCTGGGCCAGCGACTGCAACGACGCCCTGGAACGGCTGGCCATCCAGCGGTGGACCGGGCTGCTGCTGCCGCCGGAGCTGGTCGGCAGCCACGTCGGGCCCGACCGCTCGCACACCACGCACCGGGTGCACGACCTGGGCTTCCGGGCCGCCACCGCGCTGTTCGGCCACTTCGGCGTCGAGTGGGACATCGGCTCGGCGAGCGCCGCCGACCGGGTCGAGCTGGCGGCCTGGGTGGCGCTGCACAAGCGGCTGCGACCGCTGCTGCACGCCGGCCGGGTGGTCCGGGTCGACCACCCCGACCCGGCCGTCTGGGCGCACGGCGTGGTCGCCGCAGACCTCACCCACGCGGTGTACGCCGTGGCGCGCGTCGCCACCTCGGTCGCCCAGGTGCCGGGCGCGCTGCGGCTGCCGGGGCTCGACCCGGCCCGCCGGTACGCGGTCCGGCCGGCGGCCGGCGTGCCGGAGCCGGCGGTGCTGCAGCTGACGGACCCGGGCTGGCTGCCCGGGGTGACCCTGTCGGGCGCGGTGCTCGCCTCGGTCGGCCTGCAGCTGCCGGCCCTGCACCCCGAGCAGACCCTGCTGCTGGAGGTCGACGCGGTCGACTGATCCCCCGTCTTGACCCTCCCCCTCGGGCAGGCCACAGGCTGGTGCCTGCCGGTCGCGGTGACCGGCACGAGGAGGACGCGACGTGGGGCTGCTGACCATCGGAGGGTTCGCCAGGGCCGCACGGCTGACGCCGAAGGCGCTGCGCCTGTACGACGAGCTGGGCCTGCTCCGGCCAGCGGCGGTCGATCCCGAGTCGGGCTACCGGCTCTACGACCCGGCCCAGTTGGAGCGGGCCCGGCTGATCGCCTCGCTGCGGCGCATCGGCATGCCGCTGGCCGAGATCGGTGCCGTCTGCGGGCTGCGGCCCGAGGCGGCGGCCGAGGCGGTCGACGCATACTGGCGGCGGGTAACCGCCGACACGGCGGAACGCGGTCGCCTCGCCACCCTTCTCGTCGGCAACCTGTCCGGAAAGGGGTCCGTCGTGGACCACCACACGCTCGCCGTCCGCCACGCCACCCGGTGCGAGATCGGGGCCGCGCGGGACAGCAACGAGGACGCCGCGTACGCCGACGAGCGGCTGCTGGCCGTCGCCGACGGCATGCGCGGGCCCGGCGGCGCAGCGGCCAGCGCCGCCGCCATCGACGTCCTCCGGGCGCTGGAGCCCGCCGACATGCCGGCCACCGAACTGCTCGCGCTGCTGGCCGACGGGGTCGACGAGGCCCACCGCGCCGTGCGCGGGCTGGCAGTGGACCCGCACCAGCCGGTCACCACGCTTACTGCGCTGCTGCGCTCCGGCTCCCGGGTGGCGCTGGTGCACGTCGGCGACAGCCGGGCGTACCTGCTGCGCGACGGCGAGCTGCACCGGCTCACCCGGGACCACACGTACGTGCAGTCGCTGGTCGACGCCGGCCGGCTGGCCCCAGAGGCGGTCGCCGCCCACCCGCAGCGGGCCGTGCTGGTGCGCGCTGTCGGGGCCGGCGGCGAGCACGTCGAGGCGGACCTGGGGCTGCGCGACGCCCGCGCCGGTGACCGGTACCTGCTCTGCTCCGACGGGCTCTCGGCGGTGGTCGACCCGGCGGCGGTGCGTGAGGCGCTGGGCGAGGTCGGCGGGCCGGACGAGGCTGCGGACCGGCTGGTCGCACTCGCGTACGCCGTCGGCGCGCCCGACAACGTCGCCTGCGTGGTCGCCGACGTCGTCGCGGTCTAGCCCACGCGACGCGGTGGCCGGGCCCGTACGGGCCCGGCCACCGCGGTGGTGCGGAGGGATCAGCTCGCCGTGCAGGTCACCGCGGGGGCGGCGGGGGTGCCGGTGGAGCTGCCGATGAAGCCGAAGCTGGTGCTGGCCCCGGCGCCGAGCTTGCCGTTGTAGCTGACGTTGGTGGCGGTCACGTTCGACCCGCTGCTGGTCAGCGTCGCGTTCCACGCCTGGCTGATGGACTGGCCGCTGCCGAGCGTCCACTTCGCCGTCCAGCCGTTGATGGCGGCGGAGCCGGCTGTCACCTTGACCTCACCCTGGAAGCCGCCCTGCCACTGGCCGATGATCGTGTACGTCGCCGTGCAGCCGCCGGTGGCCGGTGGGGTGGTCGGCGGGGGCGTCGTGGTCGGCGGCGGGAGGGTCGGCGTCACGGTCGTCGACGGCGTGGGCGTGACGATGCCGCCGTAGACCGACGCCTCCTTCGAGGTCGCCTTGATGCCGTTGGCGCCGTTGAAGATGCGCTGGCCCCACGTGGTCAGGGCGTTCGGGTTGAAGTTGGTGGTCATGTCGAGGTATTCGACGCCGCCGCCGTTGCCGCTCCACGACCAGCCCAGGTAGCCGATGCCGTTGGCCTGCGTGTACGACAGGATGGTGTCCTCGTCGGGGTTGCCGTCGGAGTGGTCGAAGCCGAACTCGCCCACCACGATCGGCAGCTTCGCGGTGCGGAACCGGCCGAGGTAGTCGGAGATCTCGGCGGCCGTGTCGAAGACGCCGTACATGTGGATGGAGAAGACGGTGTTCTTCTGCGGGTCGGCCGCGAACACCGACGCCGCGTTGTCGCGCATGGTGAACGACCAGTCCTGGCCCCAGTTGGGGGCGTCGACCATGATGGTGTGCGCGAGGCCGGCGGCGCGCAGCCGCTTGATCGCGTTGGCCGAGTCGGTGGCCCAGGTGCCGTAGCCCTGGTTGCCGTACGGCTCGTTGCCGATGTTGACGATCACGTACTTCTCCTGGCCGGCGAGGGCGCTGGAGATGCTCAGCCAGTAGTCGACCGCCCGGTCCAGGGTGATCGCGCCGCTCTGCTCGCCGTAGCCGGTGGTGTCGTGCACCTCCAGGACGCAGATCAGCTTGTTCGCCTTGCACAGGGAGATGACGTTGGCGACGTCGGCCGTGTCGTTCTTGGCCCAGCGGTCGCCGCTGGCCAGCACCACCCGCACCGTGTTCGCGCCGAGCGCCTTGATGTTGGCGAAGGAACTGGTCTGCTGCTGGTACCAGGTGTGGGCGTGGTTGACGCCGCGCATGATGAACTCGTTGCCGTTGGCGTCGTACAGCTTGCCGTTGGAGACGGAGAAGCCGGCGGCGGCGTGCGCGGGCTGCCCGAAGGCGAACACGGCGGCGAGGACCGTCAGCAGGGCGACGCCCGCGACGGAGAGACGTTTTCTCATGGCCTTCCTCAGGGAGGGTCAAACCCCGTGCCCGGCGGGGGTGCGGTGGTGGTGACGAAGAAGGCGGCTGGCCCGTCAGCCGCCGTCCGGCTCCGAGACGGCGCAGGCATCAGCGTAGGCCGATCGCTGATGCGGGGCAACCGGTTCAGTGAGTCTTGGCTCAGCGGGGATGTCCTGTGGCGGCTCGCGGGGCAGCGAGCCGCCACAGGTGCGGTCATCCCCACCACAGGATGCGACGCCCCCAGCCTGAACCGGTTAAGGCCGGACCTTACCACCCAGGGCCGCCCCGTCAAGGCCACGACGGCCGTCGAGGGTTGACCGACTCCCACGGGGGTATGCGGAGTGGATCGGGAGAGCGAAGGAGATGCGCCATGGTCAACATCGGCTACACCCTGATGTGCGAGCAGGCCGGGCCGAAGGAACTGGTCGACTACGCGGTACGCGCCGAGGCCGCCGGCTTCGACCAGTTGGTGATCTCCGATCACTACTATCCCTGGCTCGACTCCCAGGGCCACTCCCCGTACGCCTGGTCGGTGCTCGGCGCGGTTGCCCACGCCACCAGCCGGGCCGAGCTGATGTCCTTCGTGACCTGCCCGATCCGCCGCTACCACCCCGCCGTGGTGGCGCAGAAGGCCAGCACGATCGGGGCGCTGTCGGACGGCCGGTTCACCCTCGGCCTGGGCGCCGGGGAGAACCTCAACGAGCACGTCGTCGGCGGCTGGCCGCACGTGCAGCAGCGGCACGAGATGTTCGAGGAGGCGCTGCAGATCATCCGGCCCCTGCTGAACGGGGAGACGCTGACCTTCTCCGGCAACCACTTCGACGTGCCCGACGCGTACGTCTGGGACCGGCCGGAGCGTCCGGTGCCGATGGCCGTGGCCGCGTCCGGCCGACAGTCGGCGACGCTCGCCGCCGACTACGGCGACGGCCTCGTCGCCACCGAGCCCGACGCCCACCTGATCCAGATGTACGACGACGCGGGCGGCGCGGGGCAGCCCCGGTTCGGCCAGGTCGCCATCTGCTACGGCCCCGACGAGGCGGAGTGCCGCAAGATCGCACACGACCAGTTCCGCTGGTTCGGCATGGGCTGGAAGGTGAACGCCGAACTGCCCGGCCCGGAGTCGTTCACCGCCGCGACGCAGTACGTCCGCGAGGACGACGTCGCCGAGGGGATCTCCTGCGGCCCGGACACCGACCGGCACGTCGCGGCGTTCAAGAAGTTCGTCGACGCCGGCTTCACCCACGTGGCGCTGGTGCAGGTCGGCGGTGACACCCAGCCCATGTTCCTCGACTGGGCCCGGGAGGAGCTGCTCCCCCGGCTCCGCGAGCTGTGAGGCGGCTGCGGCTCGCCCTGGCCGCGCCCCGGCCCGCCGCCGGACTGACCAGCGAGTGGCGGCGGCGTGGTTCGCCGCGTACCGGCTGCCGCCGGCGTGCGTGCTCGGGCACTCGTTCGGCGCGGAGGTGGCCGCCGCGCTGGCCGCCCGGTACCCCCGGCTCGTCCGGGCCCTGGTGCTCGCCGGCCCCACCAGCGACCCGGCGGCCCGCACCCGGCGGGGGCAGTTCGGTCGCTGGCTCGTCGACACGCTGCGCGAGGCGCCGTGGCAGGCCCCGATCCTGCTCCGCGACGTCGTCGACGCCCGCCCCTGGCGGGTGTACGCCACCCTCTCGCACTCGGTGCGCAACGCGATCGAGGCGGACGCCGCCCGGGTCACCGCGCCCACCCTGGTCGTCACCGGCGCCCGGGACCCGGTGGTCCCGGCCGCCTGGCGGGACCGGCTGGCCCGGCTGGTCCCGGACGCCCGCGCGGCGGCGGTGCCGGGCGCGGCGCACAACGTCGCCACCACCTCGCCGGTCGAGGTCGCCGCAGCGGTACGTGCTCTGCTCGCTTCGTCCCTGCGAAAGGTGGCCTGATGCGCATCGGCAACACGGAGATCCGCCCGGCGGGCGGGGGCCTCGGCTGCCTGCTGATGATCCTGTTCTCGGTCGTCGCCTCGATCCTGCTGACCGTCCTGCTCAACCTGATCCGGTAGCCCGGCGGCCCTGCCCGGCCCCGGCCCGGCGACCCGCCCTCACGACGGCTGGATCACCGGCCGACAACGGCGCGTCCGGTCCGGCATCGACCGGCGACTCAGCGCAATTCTCGCGGCCAGCGACACCACTCCCACCGTTCCCTTTGCTCTGCACCCACATACGCATCGCTAACGCAGCGCAACCGAGCCGTTCGCCCCGCACAATCCACCACCTTCCCTCCCGCGCAGGGGAGTGTGGCGCTTTCCGTGTTTGGGCCTGTGGTGTGATCGATGCGGTTAGATGGTGATCCGGTCGCTGTAGGCGAGGATCAGGGCGTTGAGGGCCTTGGCCCAACCGTAGACCCGGCCGGTGATG
>NZ_JAHWGR010000057.1:0-32362 GCF_020873825.1 Micromonospora sp. DH13 | reverse complement strand
CGGGTGGGTGGGAACTTTTTGGGGGTGGGGGCCGACAAACCGGGGTGCGGCGCTTCCGGGCGGCGTATCGAGATCGGCCCTTCGCCCCGGCGGAGGGTGCCAACCGCCGGAGCTGGGCCGGGAGACAGACCACGTGAACCGAGCAGCGTCGCGGACCGTACCGGTCCAGGTGAGCGCCCGACGGCACCGTCCGTCGCGGCCGACGATCGGCACCGGCGCGGACGGCCGCCGGTGAGCGGCCCCGGTGGCGGAGCGGGGTGGGCAGCCGGCGCGGGGGCCGACGACGAGCAGGTGACCCGCTGGGCCCGACTGGCCGGCGCGGGCGACCAGCCGGCGGCCGCCGCGTTCGTGCGGGCCCTGCAGGGCCCGGTGTGGCGGTTCCTGGCCCACCTCGCCGGGCCCGGGGAGGCCGACGACCTCACCCAGGAGACGTTCCTGCGCGCGCTGCGCAGCCTGCCCGGCTTCGCCGGCCGGTCCTCGGCCCGCACCTGGGTGTTCAGCATCGCCCGCCGCGTCGCCGTCGACCACGTCCGCACGGCGGTGACCCGCCCGCGCACGGCGGCGTTGCCGGACTGGCAGGCGGCGGCGGAGGGCGCGGGCATGGCCGAGCCGGGCACGGACGACGGGGTCGTCCTGCGCCAGCTGATCGCCGCTCTGGCCCCGGAGCGCCGGGAGGCGTTCGTCGCCACCCAGGTCGCCGGCCTGTCGTACGCCGAGGCGGCGCAGGTGTGCGGCTGCCCCGTCGGCACGATCCGCTCCCGGGTGGCGCGGGCGCGGGAGGACCTCGTGGCGGCCTGGCACGCCGACAGCCGGCCGACCCGGTCGACGCGGGCCGGCTGAGCCCACCCGGCGCCCGCCCCGCGGGTCGGTGGGCCGCCCCCGCGCCCGGTCCAGACGCCCTCGGGTCGCGGGAACCGGTGCCCGCTCAGGCGGCCTGCCGGTCGTCCCGCCCGTCGGCCGCCGCGGTGGGGCGGGCGTGGGCCCGCGCCGAGTACGGGTGCGGGGGCAGCAGCCGCAGCGCCGGCGCCGACGGTTCGGGCGCGTCCAGCTCGACGCGCCAGCGGGATCCCGACGACCGGCCCTGTCGGGGCGCGGGCCCACCCGGCCGCAGGCCGGGGCGCGACAGCAGCGCGGTGAGCACCCAGCCGAACACCAGGATCGCGTGGCTGACCAGCCGCGACACGGCGACCTGGCCGGTCACCAGGTCGTTCACCGACAGCAGCACCAGGGTCGCCACGAAGGCGCTGAGCATCGGCAGCACGCCGGCCGGCGGGAACCGCCGTACCGCCACGAACAGGAATCCGGCGCCGACGGCGACGTTCCAGGCCGCCGACTCGTGCCACAGGTGCTGCCCGGTGGCGTGCGCGTGGGCGACGGTGGTGCCCCGGCCCACCTGCACCAGCCCCAACACCACCTGCACCGCCCCCACCAGCCCCAGCGTGGCCCGCAGCCCGGCGACCAGCCGCTCCCGCCACCGTCGCGCCGACCACCGCCGCCGCGTCGGCGGCGCGGCGGCGACGGCGGCGAGCACCGTGTCGGCCAGGTCGGGCGTCGCCGTCACCACCCGGGTACGCGCCCGGCGGGTCACCGCCGCGGCTGTCTCGAACCACGCCCGGCAGTCACCGCACGTGACCAGGTGCCCCTCGGCCGCGACCCGCTCGGTCGGGGTCTCCTCCCCGTCCAACTGGGCCGACAGCATCTCCCGCCACCGCTCGCACCGCATGTACCGATAGTCGCTCGGCGGCGCGGCGTGGTTCCCGCGCGATCCGGCGGGCGTCGGGACTAACTCCGACGGCGAGACGTCCCGCAGTGGATCTCGGCGACCCGGCCGAGCGCTCGGCGGCCCGGCCGGCGTCTTCGGCTACGGTGGGCGCATGGGTTGCTTCGCCGCGATGGACGTCCGCGCCGCCGCATAGCGGCGGTATCGCGGTTGCCCGTGACCGCGGCCTCGTCGCCCGCCCCGTCGGGGTCAGGGCCGGGCGTACCGCCGGATCGGTGTCCCGCCGGCAGCCGCGCGTCTCGCCGGGCTGCCGGATCGTCCCGCGTGATCCGGGGAGCAGACCCATGTCGCAGCAGTCTCGTCCACCGCACCAGGCCACCTTCGCCGGCCCGCCCGGGGCGTCCCGCACCGGAACCGACAGGCTCGCCGCACCCGCACCCGCACCCGCACCCGCCGCGATGCCGAACCGTGACGTGCCGCCCGAACCCGCCACGATGTTCCTGATGGTCGGGCTCCCCGGGGCCGGGAAGACCACCCGGGCCGAGGAACTCGCCGCGGCGCACCGCGCGCTGCGGCTGACCCCGGACGAGTGGATGATCCCCCTGTTCGACGGGTCGCAGCCCGCCGGCAAGCGCGACCTGCTGGAGGGACGGCTCATCGCACTGGCCCTGCAGGCGCTGCGCCTGGGCGTGGACGTCGTGCTCGACTTCGGGCTCTGGAGCCGCGACGAACGGTCGGCCCTGCGCTGGCTGGCCGCCTCGGCCGGGGCGGCCAGCCACGTCGTCTACCTGCCGGTCGACCGGGACGCCCAGCTCGCCCGAATCACCCACCGCTGGGCGACGGCGCCGCACACGACCTTCCCGATGAGCGTGGCGGACATCGACACCTGGCGGGGGCAGTTCCAGGCACCGGATGCCGCCGAACTCGGCGGCGACGTTCCCGGCCCGCCGCCGGGGTGGCGTGGCTGGTGGGAGTGGGCCGTGGACCGGTGGCCCTCGCTCGCGCACGGCCGTGCCGTCGAGGGGCGGGGGCGAGACCGGCCGGCGGGCGGGTAGCCGGATCGCCGGGGTGTCTACTGTGGATTGACCGAGGGCTGTGATCTCATGCTTTCATGATCAATCCCTCTCCTCTCATGCGCCTCGTGGCCGGCGTCTGGGGGTTCAAGACCCTCGCCGTCGGCGTCGAGTTCGGGCTGTTCACCCGCCTCGCTGGCGGCCGGACGATCACCGTCGCCGAGGCCGCCGCCGAGTTCGGGCTCGACGAGCGCCCCGCCGACCTCCTGCTGGCCGCGAGCGCGTCCCTCGGCCTGCTGGAGCGGGCCGGCGACGGCTACCGCAACACCGAGCTCGCCGAGCAGTTCCTGGTGGAGGGGCGGCCCTACTACTTCGGTGCGCAGGTGCGCTACTCCGACCTGCGCACCTACCTGCCGTGGCACCGCATCGCCGACGCGCTGCGCACCAACCGGCCGCTGACCTGGGACCCGCAGTCCCAGCAGTCGCTGTTCGACACCGTCGACCCGGAGATGGTGGCGCAGTTCTGGGACGCCATGTTCTCCACCTCCAGCTTCACCGCCCGCGCGCTGGCCGACACGTACGACTTCGGGGCGCACACCCGGCTGCTCGACGTCGGTGGCGGGGCCGGGGCGTTCCCGATCGAGTTCTGCCGCCGACTGCCGCAGCTGCGGGCGACGATCCTCGACCTGCCCCACGTGTGCGCGAAGGCGCAGGAGCGGATCGCGGCGGAGGGCCTGGCCGACCGGATCGGCACGGTCGCGGGCGACTTCCTCGCCGACCCGGCGCTGCCGGGCGGGCACGACGTCGTCCTGCTCAGCATGATCCTGCACGACTGGGACGAGCCGACCAACCGGGCGCTGCTGGCCAAGTGCCACGCCGCGCTGCCGTCCGGCGGTGCGGTCGTCATCTGCGAGCTGCTGCTCGACGACGACCGCACCGGCCCGCCGGAGGCGGCCCTGATGGGCATGAACATGCTGGTCGAGACCGAGGGCGGCAAGAACTACTCCGGCGCCGAGTACGCGGCGTGGCTCGCCGACGCCGGCTTCGTCGACATCGAGCGGCTGACGTTCGACGCGCCGGGCGCCAACGGCGCCGTGGTGGCCCGCCGGGCCTGACGCGCGGCCCGGGTCGGGCGGGCACCAGGCCCGCCCGACCCGGTCAGGCTGCCGGTTTGTACGCGGTGACCAGCTCCCAGCCGCCGGGCAGCACCGCCACCCGCTCGAAGCCGACCTCCTTGAGCAGCCCCGTGTAGAACTCGACCTCCCGCAGCCGGCTGACGCAGGTGTCGACGCCGATCAGGAAGTAGCTCCAGAAGAACTGCATCGCCAGCCGGTCCGGGGTGCGGAACTCCTCGCCGATGAGCAGCAGCCCGCCCGGTTCGAGGGCCCGGTACGCCGCCTCGACCAGCCGGCGGGCGACGTCGTTGGGCCAGTCGTGCAGCACCCGGACGAACGCCAGCGCGTCGTAGCCGGGCGGCAGCGGCTCGGCGAAGAAGTCCCCGCCGACGAAGCCCAGCCGGTCCGGGTGGCCGCAGCGCTGCCGGGTGTCGGCCACCAGGGGCGCCACCGCCGGTAGGTTGAACACGTCGGCCCGCAGGTGCGGGGCGTCGTCGAGCACGCGGGCGGCGAGGGTGCCGTCGCCGCCGCCGACGTCGAGCAGGCGGCGCCGGTCGGCCCAGAGCCGGTCGGCGTGCCGGTGCAGCGTCTCCAGCACCGGGCCGAGCCCGACGGCCATGCTCCGCTCGAACGCGGCGGTCTGCTCGTCGGTGCGCGGCGGCCACGCGAAGTCCTCGTCGGTCATGCCGACCTCGCCGCGCAGGCTCTCGGCCAGCCGGCCGTGCAGCACCCGCCACGGGTAGCGGTTCCGGTCGCGCTCGACGGCGTCCGGCCCGACGACCGCGGCCACGGCGTCGCGCAGCCCCGGCTCGGCCCGGTAGCGGGCGGCGGCGATGTCGTCGTCGGGTTCCTCGCGGGTGACGACGCCGAGGCTCTCCAGGCAGTCCAGGAACTTGTACAGCCGCAGCGGCCGGAAGCCGAACCGTTCGGCGAGGTCACCGAGGCGGGCGGGGCCGGGCTCCAGCGCGTCGAGCAGGCCCAGGGTGAGGGCGGTCTCCAGCACGTCCATCGCCTTCGGGCCGTTGGCGAGCAGGCTCATCAGCGCCCGCGGCGACAGGGTGACGTTCACCGGCGAACCTCCTCTTCCAGCGCGTCCATGAACACGTCGACCTCCTCCAGGGTGTTGTAGACGTGCGGGCCGACCCGCAGCCAGCCGCGCCAGCTGCAGATCACGTCGCGCGCGGCGAGCCGCCGCTTGACCGCCTCCCCGTCGGGCACGTCGAGGCAGACGACGCCGCCGCGGCGGTGCGGCTCGGTCGGGCTGACCACCGCGATCCCGGCGGCGGCGGCCCGCTCGATGATCCGCCCGGTGCAGGCCAGGGAGTGCCGCCGGATCGCGGGCACGCCGACGCCGGCCAGCAGGTCCAGGCCCACCTGGGAGATCAGCGAGGTGAGCGGGAACGGCGTGCCGCCGGCGAACCGTTGCGCGCCGGCCGCCCAGCCGGTCGACGGCCGGAACGTCAGCGCGACGTCCCCGGCCTGCCAGCCGGTCGCCGCCGGTTCCAGCCGGGGCGTCAGGTCCGGCCGGACGTAGCAGAAGGCGGTGCCGACGCCGCACAGCCACTTGTGCGCGCCGCCGAGGACGACGTCCACGCCCAGCGCGGTCACGTCCAGCGGCAGCACCCCGACCGTCTGGAAGGCGTCGACGACCACCAGGGCGCCGGCGTCGTGGGCGTGGGCGACGAGCCGGGGCAGGTCGATGGTGTCGCCGGAGGCGAAGCTGGCGTGCGGCACGCACACCAGCAGCGTCCGCTCGTCGATGCGCGCCTCAAGGGCGTCCTGGTCGAACCGGACGCCGCCGGTGGCGACCACGTCGGCGTGCGCCCCGTAGCGGCCGAACGCGTTCCAGACGAACGGCACGGTCGGGAACTCCAGGTCGGTGGTGACGACCCGGTCGCGGGGCGGGCGGTAGTCGAAGCAGGACGCGATCCGGGCCAGCAGGGTGCTCAGGTTCGCGTCGGTGACCACGCTGCCCGCCGGCGCGCCGATGAGCGCGGCCACCGAGTCGGCGTACCGGTCGAGGCCGACGTGCCAGCCCTGCCACACGTCGTCGCGCCAGCCGCGCAGGGTCTCCCAGTAGTCGGCCAGGACCCGCTGCGCGCCCTGCGGGACCGCGCCGGTGGAGTTGTTGTTCAGGTAGACGCAGGTGCCCAGCAGCGGGAACTCGGCGCGCAGGGCGGCGTGCGCGTCCGCGTCGAGGCAGCGTGCCTCGTCGGCGGCCGGGGCCGGGTCGGGTGTGCTCACTCGGGACAGCCTCCGGTGTTCGTCGGCGGGGCCGCCGGGCACGGGTCGTGGCCGACGGCGGTGAAGACGGGGGTGGAGCGGACGGCGGCCAGGTAGGGGGTGCCCTCCGTGTAGCCGGTGCCGGGGCGCGCGCCGAGCATCCGGACCGCCAGCCGGTGATGGGTGCGCCGCCACCCGAGCACCGCGTCGGCGAAGGCGCGCATCTCCCGCTCGACCCGGTCGCGGTCGGCCCCGGCGAGCCGGCCGGCGCGCACCGCCGCCCGGTGGGCCGCGTCGACCGACGGGTGCCCGGCGAGCACCCACTCGCGCACCTCCGGCACCGAGCGGTAGGCCGCCGAGTCCAACCGCGACCCCTCGGGGGTACGGCAGAGCGACTCCACCAGCTTGTAGGAGCGCGACTGGATGGCGCTGGCCCCTTCGGTGTACTCCCGGAAGGTCCGGAAGGACTCCGGCTGCATGGTGGCCAGCAGTGAGAACAGTGGCCCGGCGGCGGCGAGCCGGTCGCGGGCGTACGCCAGCCGGTCGGCCGCCGCCGCCGGGTCCCCGGTGGTCAGGGCGGCGACGGTGCCGCGCAGCTCGTCGGCGAGCCCGGCGAAGACGCACTCGTACGCCTGGAGCACCCGGACGAACAGGTACTCGTCGTGCGACCGGTACACCGGCAGCATGCTCAGCCGCAGCCGGCGCTCCTCGTCGTCGGTGACGTCGGCGGCGGCGAGGGCGTGCAGGGCTCTCGCCGCGGCAGCCGGCTCCCGTTCGTCGACCGTCCGCGTCGGGTCCAGCCGGGACACCGCGGGCAGCGCGGCCCGGACGCCGAGCCGCAGGCGCTTCGCGACCGCCTCCGGGCCGGGGCGCTGCTCGGGAAGCAGGGTGGTGGTCCCGGCTGCGGCGGCCAGCTCGAAGGCCAGGGCGTCGGCGACCAGCCGCACCAGGAGCCGGTCGGAGTCGCGACGGGCGCGCGCCGGGTCGGTCTCTGGGGCGGCGACGGGGTCGTCGGCCGTGCAGGGCAGCCGGAGCAGGGGCAACGCCAGATAGCTGCGGTAGTCGTACCGGCCGTCCCACTTGTCGAGCGCGACGTCGAGGAAGTCGCGCAGCAGCCGGTTCGGCCCTGTCGCCCCGGGGACGGCGCTGCCCGCCGCGACGACGCGCGTGCGTATCTCGTCGAGAAGCGCGAGCAGTTCTTTTTCGACAAAGTGTTTACCGACGCGCTGGAACTCGTCGAGCACCGTAGCGTAGGGAAAGTCCCCGGAATCGGATGGACCGGATCGCCAACACGTCAGCTCACGCACGAACGGCACCTCAACATTACGATCGTGTTAAATACGGACGGTGAGGAACCGACGATTTCGGCGGCGGCCGGGTCAGGCCCGTGGGGCGGCCGGCGTAGCGCCGGCGGCACCCACCCGCAGCTGCCACAGCTCGGGGAAGAACCGGTGGTCGATCAGCCGGGCGAGCATCGTCGCCGGGCTGCCCGGGGTGCCGGCCGGGCCGTGTCCGCCGATGCGCAGGGCCACCTGGTAGTGCCGCACCCGCCAGGACGAGACCCGCTCGTCCCACTCCACCATGGCCTCGGCCAGCCGGTGCAGCGGATCGGCGGCGTCGGTGCCCGGCAGCGCGGACACGTCGACGCCGGCGGCGGCGAGATGGTCGGCGAAGGCCCGACCGAGCCGCCGGCTGGCGGCCTGTACCTGCCGCCAGCCAGGCGATTCCGCGCCGGAGCCGTTGCCGAGCGCCGGCTGCATCGCCTGGAAGTCGGCGGGGGACAGGTGGCGGAACATCTCCAGCTGGTCGGTGACCAGCCGCACGCCGAGCGTCGCCCGGGTCAGCAGCAGCTCGGCCGCGCCCGGCGCGCCGGCGTCGAGCCGCGCGGCGGCCTCGCGCAGCTCCGACGCCGCGAGCTTGAGCCACAGCTCGGTCGACTGGTGGACCACCTGGAAGAGCAGCTCGTCGCGACAGATCATCTGCTCCGGGGCGCGCTGCAGGTCGAGCAGCTCGTCGACGCGCATGTAACGCGCGTAGTCGGTGTCGCCGTCGCCCGGCAGCACGGGTGAGTGGTCCCGCTTCACGGAATTGTCCCCTTCGGTTGGCGTCGGGGCACCTGGACGCGACCCGCGACGACTCATCGCGGCGGACATTATCCAACGACGTCGAGCAATATGTCACGCCCCCCGTCCCCGGCCGCCCGACGGTCGGGGTAAATGCATCCTTCTCGGCCGTTTCTATCGGGAAGAATGCGACTCGTCGGCGCGCTGCCGAATGGGAGGCGACTCCCGCCGGACCGAACCGGAAAGCGGGATCAGCCGCGCAGGGCCAGGTCGAGCACGGAGCCCAGCCCGTTGGGTCGGCCCGGCTCGGCCTCCGGCAGCACCAGCACCGCGCAGCCGGCCCGCACCGCACCGGCGTCCGCCGCGGTGTCGCCCACCATCAGCGCCCGCTCCGCGTCCACCCCGAGCATCCCGCAGGCCCGCCAGAAGATCGCCGGATCCGGCTTGCAGCGCCCCACCTCGTACGACAGGACGAACGCGTCCACCAGGGCGTCGAGGCCCCACGCGGCGAAGAACGGCCGGATGTCGAAGCCGATGTTGCTCACCACCGCCACTTTCACCCCGGCCGACCGCAGCGCCGCGAGGGTCGGGGCGGTGTCCGGGTACGGCACCCACCCGTCGGGCCGCAGCACCCGCTCGTAGAGCGCGTCGGCGAAGCCGTCGATCCCGGCGTCCACGGTCGCCGCCAGCGCCGTGTACGCGCCCCGGTGGGCGTGCGGGTAGAGGTCCCGCTCGGACCACAGCTCGGCCAGCGCCGGCGGCACCCGCGCCGGCAGCGGGCCACCGGGCCGGCCCGCGGTGAGGAGCCGGTCGGCCAGCGCCGTGGCCCGCATGCGCTCCAGGCTCACCCCGCACGCCCGCGCGGCGGCGAGCACCCAGTCGTGGGGGTCCTCCACCTGGGCGAGGGTGCCGTGGAAGTCGAACAGGACCGCCTCGACGGGCCGACGGGACGCCCGGGCGCCCGCGGCGGCGTCGGCGCTGGGTGGGGTCGACTGGGTCGGTTCGGCATGATCCGGCACGCCGTGCACCCTACCGACCGCCCCCGACCCCCCTGTCGGACGGCCTTGAGGCGGTGGTCGTCGGAGGCACGCACTAATCTTGGGGACATGTCGAGCCCCGCCGAGCGGTACGCCGCGGCGCGCCGCCGGGCCGCGCAGGCCTCACAGTTCCCGGCGCTGGACGAGTTCGCCCTTGACCTGGGGTTCGATCTCGACGACTTCCAGCGGGAGGCGTGCCAGGCCCTGGAACGGGGCAGCGGCGTGCTGGTCTGCGCCCCCACCGGC
This sequence comes from Micromonospora sp. DH13, assembly GCF_020873825.1. Lineage (NCBI taxonomy): Bacteria > Bacillati > Actinomycetota > Actinomycetes > Micromonosporales > Micromonosporaceae > Micromonospora > Micromonospora sp. DH13. Next base: position 22,945 of record NZ_JAHWGR010000057.1, on the reverse strand, counting down.
GCCGGAAAGACCGTGGTCGGTGAGTTCGCCGTACACCTGGCCCTGCGCGGCGCCCCCGCGCGGCCGGCGGCGGCCGACGGTGACGGCCCCCCGCCCACCCGGCGCAAGTGCTTCTACACCACGCCGATCAAGGCGCTGTCCAACCAGAAATACCACGACCTGGTGGACCGCTACGGCGTCGAGCACGTCGGCCTGCTCACCGGCGACAACGCGATCAACGGCGACGCCCCGGTGGTCGTGATGACCACCGAGGTGCTGCGCAACATGCTCTACGCCGGCTCGGCCACCCTGGAGGGCCTGGCCTACGTGGTCATGGACGAGGTGCACTACCTCGCCGACCGATTCCGCGGCGGGGTCTGGGAAGAGGTGATCATCCACCTGCCCGCCTCGGTGACCCTGGTCTCGCTGTCGGCGACCGTCTCCAACGCCGAGGAGTTCGCCGACTGGCTGGTCACCGTGCGCGGCGAGACCGCCGTGGTGGTCAGCGAGCACCGCCCGGTGCCGCTGTGGCAGCACATGCTCGTCGGCAAGCGGATGTTCGACCTGTTCCACGACGCCGACGCCGCCCGCAAGCACGACGTGCACCCGGAGCTGCTGCGCTACACCCGGGAGACGATGCGCCGCCTGGAGCTGGGGGAGGGGCGCAGCGCCGGGCCGGGCGGCGGCCGGCGCGGGCCGCGCTGGCGGGGCCCGCTGCGCCCGGACATCGTGGACCGGCTCGACCGCGAGGGGCTGCTGCCGGCGATCCTGTTCATCTTCAGCCGCGCCGGCTGCGCCGCCGCCGTGCAGCAGTGCCTCGCCGCCGGCCTGCGGCTGACCAACCCGGAGGAACGCGCCGAGATCCGCCGGGTCGTCGAGTCCCGGGTCACCGCCATCCCCGGCGAGGACCTGACGGTGCTCGGCTACTGGGAGTGGCTCGACGGCCTGGAGCGCGGCCTGGCCGCCCACCACGCCGGCATGCTGCCGGTGTTCAAGGAGGTCGTCGAGGAGCTGTTCGTCCGGGGCCTGGTCAAGGCGGTCTTCGCCACCGAGACCCTGGCGCTGGGCATCAACATGCCGGCCCGCTGCGTCGTCCTCGAACGTCTCGTGAAGTTCAACGGCGAGGCCCACGTCGACCTCACCCCGGGCGAATACACCCAGCTCACCGGGCGCGCCGGCCGCCGCGGCATCGACGTCGAGGGGCACGCGGTCGTGGTCTGGTCGCCCGAGACCGACCCCCGGCACGTGGCGGGCCTGGCCTCCACCCGCACCTACCCGCTGCGGTCCAGCTTCCGCCCGTCCTACAACATGGCCGTCAACCTGGTCGGCACGGTCGGCGCGGAGCCGGCCCGCGCGCTGCTGGAGAGCTCGTTCGCGCAGTTCCAGGCCGACCGGTCGGTGGTCGGCCTGGCCCGGCAGGTGCAGCGCAACACCGAGACCATCGACGCGTACGGCGCGGAGGCGGCCTGCCACCACGGCGACTTCGACGAGTACTTCGCCCTGCGGGTGGCCATCGCCGACCGGGAGCGCGCCATCGCCCGGCAGGGCCAGCACCAGCGCAAGGCCGCCGCGGTGGCGTCGCTGGAGCGGCTGCGCGTCGGTGACGTGATCCGGGTGCCGTCCGGGCGGCGCGCCGGCCTCGCGGTGGTGCTCGACCCGGCCACCGGCGGGTTCGGCGAGCCCCGTCCGCTCGTGCTCACCCAGGACCGGTGGGCCGGGCGGGTCAGCCCCGGCGACTTCACCACCCCGGCGGAGGTGCTCGCCCGCATCCGGGTGCCCAAGCACTTCAACCACCGTTCCCCTGCGGCCCGTCGTGACCTCGCCGCCGAGGTCAGCGGCACCGGCCTGGACCGGCACGGCGGTCGGCGCGGCGGCCGGTCCCGGCAGGACGCGGGCGAGGACCACGCGCTCAGCCAGCTCCGCACCGAGCTGCGCCGGCACCCCTGCCACGCCTGCCCCGACCGGGAGGAACATGCCCGCTGGGCCGAGCGCCGCCGCCGCCTCGAACGCGACACCGAGGAGCTGCGCCAGCGGGTCGCCGGCCGCACCGGTTCCCTGGCCCGCACGTTCGACCGGATCGTCGCGTTGCTCACCGCGCGCGGCTACCTGTCGGCCGACGGCGCCGTCACCGACGCCGGCCGGATGCTCGGCCGGATCTGGACCGAGGCCGACCTGCTGGTCGCCGAGTGCCTGCGCCGGGGCGTCTGGGACGGGCTCTCCCCGGCGGAGCTGGCCGCCGCCGTGTCGGTGGTGGTGTTCGAGGCCCGCCGCGACGCCGACGAGCGGGCGTCGCTGCCGCGCGGCCCCGTCGCGGACGCGGTGGACGAGACGCTGCACCTGTGGAGCGGCATCGAGGCCGACGAGGCCGCCCGGGGCCTCGCCGTCACCCGCGAGCCCGACCTCGGCTTCGCCTGGCCGATCTACCGTTGGGCGCGCGGCGAGGCCCTGGCCAAGGTGCTCGCCAGCGGGCACCAGCTCGACGGCGAGATGCCGGCCGGCGACTTCGTCCGCTGGGCGCGGCAGGTCGTCGACCTGCTCGGTCAGGTCGCCGACTCCGGCGGCGCCTCCACCGAGCTGCGCGCCACGGCCCGGCAGGCCATCGCCGCCGTCAACCGAGGTGTCCTCGCCTACCACGCCACCGCCTGACGGTCACCCTGCGTCATTTCGGCGCGGGTCCCATGCATCGGACTGTCACCGCAACAGCACCCCCCGAAGTGGCCGGGGGGTGCTGTTGCGGCAGCTCAACGCGTCCCCGATCATGTCTCCGGCACGTCGTTGACGCGTCGGTAACCGGGTGGGGGGACAACCGCCGTGGCGGAGATCAATCACTTTGAGTACGGCTGGATCACACCGGCGCTCAGCTACGCGCTGTCGGTGCTGGGCTCGTTCCTCGGTCTGGTCTGCGCGGGCCGCATCCGGGTCGCCGCCACCACCGGCCAGCGCGTGTGGTGGGGCATCCTCGCCGCCTGGGCGATCGGCGGCACCGCGATCTGGAGCATGCACTTCATGGCGATGCTCGGCTTCGCCGTCGAGGGCACCCGGATCCGCTACGACGTGCCGGTCACCCTGGCCAGCGCCCTCATTGCCGTGGTCGCGGTCGGCATCGGCCTGGCCATCGTCGGCACCGGCCGGGTCTCCGCGCTGCGCATCGGCGTCGGTGGCGTGTTCACCGGGGCCGGGGTCGCCGCCATGCACTACACCGGGATGGCGGCGATGCGGCTCGGCGGTTCCCTCGGCTACGACGGCGTCCGGGTCGCCCTGTCGGTGGCGATCGCCGTGGTCGCGGCGACCGTGGCGCTGTGGCTGGCCGTCACCGTGCGCCGCGCCCTGGCCGTCGCCGCGTCCGCGCTGGTGATGGGCGTCGCCGTCAACGGCATGCACTTCACCGGCATGAGCGCCCTGTCGGTGCACCTGCACGAGCAGCAGGGCGAGATCACCGGTGCCGGTTTCAGCACCCTGCTGGTGCCCATCGTCCTCGCGGTGATCTTCGTGGTGGTGGGGCTGGTCTACGCCCTGCTCGCGGCGCCCACCGAGGAGGACCGGGCCGGCGCCGCCTACCTCGACGCGCGCCGGGTCGACCCGGCCGGGGCGAGCGTGCCGGATCCGCAGCCGGCTCCGGACCCGGTCGGGCTGCGCGCCCGCGGCACCCTGGCCCGGCCCGGCAGCACGTTCCCGACCCGCCGCGTCGACCCGCCGCGCTGACCCCGCGCCGGGCCGGACGCCGTCCTCGCCGGACCCGGCCGGCACGTTCACCGGGCCCGGGGCTCGGCCCGGGCCGCGGTCGCTGGCGGCGAGGCCGGGCGGCGCGATCAGTCGCGGGTGGCGAGGGCGTCGACGAGGCGGCGGCAGGAACCGGCCAGGTTCCAGCGCTCGGCCAGCTCCAGCAGCCGGTCCGGGTCGGCCGGGGCCTGCGGCAGCGCCGTGGGCAGCTCCGGCAGCGGCACGTCCAGCGCCACCCGCACCACCGTCGGCGCGACGGCCAGGTAGTCGCGCGCGGCGTCCAGCCGGGCCCGCAGGCCCGGGGCGAACCCGGAGCCCGGTTCGTCGAGCGCGGCGAGGATGCCGGCGACGCCGCCGTACCGGTCGACCAGCCGGGCCGCGGTCTTCTCGCCGACGCCCGGCACCCCGGGCAGCCCGTCGCTCGGGTCGCCGCGCAGGGCCGCGAAGTCGGCGTACCGGTCGGCGGGCACCCCGTAGCGGGCGCGCACCGCCGCGTCGTCGCAGTCCTCCAGCTTCGCCACGCCCCGCCCGACGTAGAGCAGCTGCACCCCGCGCGCGTCGTCGACGAGCTGGAACAGGTCCCGGTCGCCGGAGACCACCTCCGCCGGCGCGGGCTGGGTCACCGACAGCGTGCCCAGCACGTCGTCGGCCTCGTAACCGGTGGCGCCGACCGCCGTGATGCCGATCGCGGCCAGCACGTCCAGGATCACCGGCACCTGCGGGCCGAGGGTGTCGGGCACCTCCTCGCCCCCCTCCGCGGCCACCCGGTGCGCCTTGTACGACGGCAGGAGCGCCACCCGCCAGTCGGGACGCCAGTCGTGGTCCAGGGCGCAGACCATCCGGTCGGGGCGGCGGGTGCGCACCAGCGTGGTGAGCATGTCGAGGAAGCCGCGCACCGCGTTGACGGGGCTGCCGTCGGTGGCCCGCGCGGCGGACTCGGGGACGCCGAAGTAGGCCCGGAAGTAGAGGCTGGGAGCGTCGATCAGCAGGATCGGGGGTCGGTGTGCCACGCCGGACAGCCTGGCACAGGCGTCCGACGATCCGGGCGCGGCGCGGCGGTCAGCGCGGCCCGTCGTGCCGGTAGAGCGTCTCCCGGCGGGCGAGGCGCTGCACGGCGTAGCTCGCCACCAGCAGGACGAGGGCGACGGCCGCCTCCAGCCACGCGAGCGCCCCGTTGGCGACGGTGAGGCCCACCGCGAGCAGCACCAGCCCGGCGACGGCGAGGATGCCGGCCCACAGCAGCCCGCGCCGGCGCCGCGCCCCGCGGTCCCGCTCGCCGCCCATCGCGTCGCCTTCCCGTCCGTCGGCCGGTGTTCCGGTGCCGGCGTGGGTCCAGGCTATCGACGTCGCCGCCCGCCTCGGGCGGGTTCGACGCGACACCGCCGCCGCGAGCGCCTCCCGCAGGAGACCAAACGACCGTTAAGCTCACAGGGTGGGAACCGACGGCAGAACCGGCCACCGGAACCCGACGCCGTCCGCACGACGGGCGGCGAGACCGGCTCAACACCACCCCCACGGAGCTCAGCGCGCTATGACCGTCGACCGGATCCTGCCCACTGACGAGGCCCACGACCTGCTCGACCTCGCCACCGAACTCGCCGACCGGGAACTCGCCCCCCGCGCCGCCGGGTTCGAGTCCCGCGCCGAGTTCCCCCGGGAGGTGCTGCGCACCCTCGGCCGCGCCGGCCTGCTCGGCCTGCCCTACGCCGAGGAGCACGGCGGGGCCGCCCAGCCGTACGAGGTGTACCTGCAGGTGCTGGAGGTCCTCGCCAGCCGCTGGCTCGCCGTCGCCGAGGCGGTCAGCGTGCACACCCTGTCCTGCTACCCCCTGGCGCAGTTCGGCACGGACGCCCAGCGCAAGCTGCTGCCCGACATGATCGGCGGCGAGCTGCTCGGCGCGTACTGCCTGTCGGAGCCGCAGGGTGGCTCGGACGCGGCGGCGCTGACCACGAGGGCCGTGCGCGACGGCGAGGCGTACGTGGTCACCGGCACCAAGGCGTGGATCACCCACGCGCAGGTGGCCGACTTCTACAACATCTTCTGCCGCACCGGCGGGCCCGGCCCGAAGGGCATCTCCTGCCTGCTCGCCGACCGCGACACCCCCGGCATCCTGCCGCAGGCCGCCGAGCGGACCATGGGCCTGCACGCCTCCCCGGTGGCGCAGGTCGCCTTCGACGACGCCCGCGTGCCCGCCGACCGCCTCATCGGCGGGGAGGGCGCCGGCTTCACCATCGCCATGTCAGCCCTGGACTCCGGCCGTCTCGGCATCGCCGCCTGCGCCGTCGGCCTGGCCCAGGCCGCCCTCGACTACGCGGTCGGCTACGCCCGTGAGCGTCGGCAGTTCGGGCGGGCGATCGTCGACTTCCAGGGCCTCGGCTTCACCCTGGCCGACCACGCCACCCAGATCTCCGCCGCCCGCGCGCTCATGCTGGCCGCCGCGCGGCTGCGCGACGCCGGCCGGCCGTACTCGATCGAGGCGGCGAAGGCGAAGCTGTTCGCCACGGACGTGGCGATGCGGGTGACCATCGACGCGGTGCAGGTGCTCGGCGGGGCCGGCTACGTCGCCGACCATCCCGTCGAGCGCTACCTGCGGGAGGCGAAGGTGCTCCAGATCGTCGAGGGCACCAACCAGATCCAGCGCCTGGTGATCTCCCGCGCCCTGGCCAGGGGCTGAGCGCGCGCCGGCGGTGCGGGCCCGGCCCCGCACCGCCGGCCCCCGGTGTCAACGATTGATGTTCGACTATCTGATGGCTAGCCTCTGCTTGCCATGGTCCGTCGACGACCGTACGGAGGCCCGCGCATGGATCACGAGAACCCGCCCGGCTGCTGCGGCGGCCCGTCCGCGCCGCCGCAGGCCGGGCTCAGCCGCCGTACGCTGCTGCGGGGTGCGGCGCTGACCACCGGCGCCCTCACCGTCGGCGGCGTCGTCGGCCTGCCGGGGATGGCCCACGCGGCGCCCGCCATCTACAACCCGTTCGCCGGCTACCCGATCACCGGCACCTGGGAGGAGCACCTCAGCAGCGGCTCGCTGGGCGGCATCGACTTCGGGATGGGCGTCGGCACGAACCTGCCGGCCTGCGGCGCCGGGACGATCCAGAACATCCCGAACAACGGCACGGGCGGGCATACCGTGACCATCCACCACGCCGACGGCTACCGCAGCCAGTACATGCACCTGTCGCAGTTCCTGCTGTCCGACGGCACCGCCGTCGCCGCCGGGACGGTGGTGGGGCGTTCCGGGGGTGCCGTCGGTGCCCCCGGTTCCGGCAACTCCACCGGCCCGCACCTGCACTGGCACATGATCAACCCGAGCGGGGTGCGGATCAATCCGCTGACCTACGTCGGCCAGAACCCGGGCGGCGGCCTGCCCAAGACGACCACCGAGCAGGACGGCATCCCGGGCCCCATCTGCTACAAGCGGATGCAGAACTGGCTGCGGATCACGTCGGGCTACACGGGCCCGATCGACGGCGTGCCCGGGGTGAACACCTACGCCGCCCTGCAGCGGGCCATGCGCGGCTACGGCTACACCGGCCCGATCGACGGCGTGCCCGGGGTCAACACCTGGAAGGCCGTCCAGCGGCTCGCCTCCGGCTGGGGCTACACCGGCCCGGTCGACGGGGTGATGGGCCCGAACTCCTGGCGCGGCTTCGCCCGCTTCCTCAACCAGGACCAGTGGGACTGAGGCCCACTGCGGAAGGTCACCTGAGGTGCACCGGGCGTCACGTAGGGCGGGGGCGTCGTCGCGTGGGAGCGCTTTTACCGGTAGGTTGCACGCCGTGGAGGAGATCGACCGGGCCATCGTCGCGGCGCTGACCGCCGACGGGCGGCTGTCGTACACGGATCTGGCGGAGAAGGTGGGCCTGTCGGTGTCCGCCGTGCACCAGCGGGTCCGCCGGCTGGAGCAGCGCGGGGTGATCCGGGGGTATGCCGCCCGGGTCTCCTTCGAGGCGGTGGACCTGCCGCTGAGCGCGTTCGTGGCGATCCGGCCGTTCGACCCGTCGCAGCCCGACGACGCCCCGGAGCGGCTGGCCCACCTGCCCGAGATCGACTCCTGCTACTCGGTGGCGGGGGAGGACTTCTACCTGCTGCTGGTGCGGGTGGCCTCCCCGGCCGACCTGGAGCGGCTGCTCCAGGAGATCCGCACGGCCGCGAACGTCACCACCCGCACCACCGTGGTCCTGTCCACCCCGTACGAGAACCGGCCGCCGAAGATCAACGGCGAGCTGTCGGCCCGGGCGCGGTCCCGGGCGGCGGGGGAGGCGGCTGGTTCCACCGCAGGATGACCGGCCGGCCGTGCTCGTGGCCGAGGGTGCTGACCGTGGCGGTGTCCAGCCGCAGCAGCCCGCCGCCCCACGGCGGCAGGCCGATCCACCGGGCGCCCAGCACCCGCAGGCTGTGCGCGTGGCCGACCAGGGCGACGTCGCCGTCGGCGAGCGCGGCGGCGGCGCGGGCCAAAACCCGGTCGAGCCGCGCGCCCACCTCGGCGGGTGACTCCCCGGCGGGGCAGCCGTCGGTCCAGATGTTCCATCCCGGGCGAGTGGTGTGGATGTCGGCGGTGGTGACGCCCTCGTACCGGCCGTAGTTCCACTCGGCCAGGTCCTCGTCGACCGCCGTGACGGCCAGCCCGGCCAGTTCGGCGGTGCGCAGCGCGCGGCGGCGCGGGCTGGCCAGCACCAGGGCGAAGCGCCGGCCGGCCAGGAGCGCGGCGAGGCCACGGGCCTCCCGCTCGCCGTCGTCGGTGAGCTCCAGATCGGTGTACGAGGTGTGCCGGCGGCTGGCGCTCCACTCGGTCTCGCCGTGGCGGACGAGGACGATCTCTCCCATCCGCCCAGTCAACCAGCCCCGCCCGTCGGCCGACACGGGAGGCCAGCCGGCCGTCCATCAGCAAGCCAGTGTTTGTGAAAGCGTTCGTTTGCATTACAGTGAGGCATGCCCTCCTCGCTCCAGGTGCCGGCCCCGGGCCTCGACGCCGCCTTCGCCGCTCTCGGCGATCCGGTGCGTCGTGCCCTGGTGGCCCGTCTCGCCCGCGGTGACGCCACCGTCGGGGAGCTCGCCGCGCCGTTCGACCTCACCCCACAGGCGATCTCCCACCACGTCGGTGTGCTGCGTCGGTGCGGCCTGGTCGACCAGCGCCGCGAGGGGACCAGGCGGCCGTGCCGGCTGCGGGTCGACCGGCTTTCCCAGCTCGGCACGTGGATCGACGACCAGCGCCGGGCCTGGCACGACCGGCTCGACGCCCTCGAACAGCACCTCGCCGACGGGGAGGCGTCGTGACCCGCGCGGAGCTCCACGGCGACGAACTGATCGCCCGCCGGCACCTTCCGGCGGCACCCGCCCGGGTCTGGGCGGCGTTCACGTCGCCGACGAGCATCGCGGCCTTCTGGGGTGGTTCGCACGCCGTCGTCCCGCCGGAATCCGTGACCGTCGACCTGAGACCGGGCGGTGAGTTCGCGCTCGACACCCGCGCGCCCGGCGGCGCCGTCCGCCGGCTCCGGTTCGTGTACGTGAGCGTCGTCGCCCCGCGCGAGCTCGTGTTCGACGAGCCCGTGACCGGGCTCCGCACGACCGTGACCATGCGCGCCGCGGGCGACGGCACCGATCTCACGGTCCACCAGCGTCGGCTTCCCCCGGAGCTGCGGACCACCCAGGCGGCGGACGGGCTCGCGTCGATCCTCGCCGCGCTCGCCGCGCACCTGCGGCACTGACGACCACAGAAGTGGAGAGATGCCATGGAACAGGCCACGCAGCGCCAGCTCGTCGAGGAGTACTTCGCCGGGTTCCGCACGAGTGACCACCCCCGGATCCTCGCCACCCTGACCGAGGACGTCGAATGGGTCATCCACGGTCACCGCACCACCCGGGGCAAGGCCGAGTTCGACGGGGAGATCGAGAACCCGGCCTTCACCGGCAGCCCGGACCTCGACGTCCAGCGGGTCCACGAGGACGGCCCGGTCGTCGTCGCCGCAGGCGAGGGCCGGGGTGTCATGGTCGACCACGGGCCGTTCCGGTTCGCCTTCAACGACCTGTTCACGTTCCGCGCCGGGCTGATCGCCCGGGTCGATTCCTACGTCGTCCCGCTGCCGTGAGCCGGCGAGGGCGAGGGCGACCCACTCGACTACCCTAGCAGCCTAGGATGCCCTAGCGGGTGTGTGCCGCCCCGCTGCCACGAGGTTTCCGCTGCCCGCGCCCCGGGCATGCCTATGGTCAGGGGCAGTGAGGCCCCGGAACGCCGGAGCAGAGGGAGTCGACATGAGCTTCACCGACAAGGCGAAGAACAAGGCCCAGGAGCTGGCCGGCGCTGCCAAGGAGCGCGTCGGCGACATGACCGACAACGAGCGTCTGCGGGCCGAGGGCGCCACCGAGCAGAGCGACGCGCGGGCCCGGCAGGCGGGCGAGCACGTCAAGGACGCCGGACGGGACGTGCGCGACGCGTTCACCAAGTGACCCGACCGCGCGGCGGCCCCGGAGGATTCTTCTCCGGGGCCGCCGTCGTCGGTGCCGTCCCCGCCGCCGGGGGAGGAGCGTGGGCTAGGAAACCCGGGTGAGGCGGATCGCGTCGGCGATGACGAGGCCGGTGCCGGTGGTCCACCGGCTCACGCCGACCCGGTTGGCGTCGCCGGCGGGGAGGGTGAAGGTGCCGAGGGCGCGCCACTGCCCGCCGGTGGCACGCTGGTCGGCGTACACGGTCTTGTTGCCGGTGGTGGTGGCGACGAGGTACGGGGTGGCGTTGTTGTATCCGGCGTTGGCCGGCCACCAGGCGTCGACGCGGTAGGTGCCGGTGGCGGGGACGTTGACCCGGTACCAGGCGACGTCGCTGGAGGCGACGGGGTCGGCGTAGCGGTAGTCGGCGCCGTAGCGCTGGCCTGAGTAGGTGGAGACGCGCCAGTTGGCGCTGGCGGTGAAGCGGCCCGAGGTGGCGTTGTCGACGATCGTGCTCCAGGCGGTGCCGCCGCTCATCCGGGCGGCGACGTCGGCGCGCATGACGTCCAGGTCGATGAACGACGGGTCGATCTTGCCGGTGGTGCTGGTCTCGCGGTGGCCGCGGGCATAGCTCGCGTCGCGGCCGAGGCGGGTGAGCACGGCGGCGGTGGCGCGCAGCGACGCCTCGTACTGGGCGGGGGTCATCTCCTGGCTGACGCCGTTGTAGTCGATCTCCCAGCCGATCATGAGGGTGTTGCCGTCGCCGGCGGGGATGGGTCCGCTGCCGCCGCTGGTGCCGGCGTGGTTGGCGCGGCCGGCGGAGATGAGGTGGAACACGCCGTGGTAGTCGACGAGGGCCTGGCAGAGGGGCCCGGGCAGGTCGGAGCGGCCGTTGATGCAGATGCCCAGGGCGGGGTGGGGGTTGGTGGCGCTGGAGGTGGAGGCGGTGTGGTGCCACAGCACGCCGATGGGGTCGAAGTCGCCGGGGCGCATCCGGTTGCGCCAGTCACCCTCCTCGACGACCTGTACGCCGGCGGCGCGCAGGACGTCGGCGAGCCAGCCGACGGTGGCCATCAGGACTGCTCGGTCAGGTCGGCGAGGCACTCGGCGCGTGCCTCGGCCCGGGCGGGCGCGGGGCGCAGGGCGACGGTGAGCGCGGCGGCGACGAGGGCGGGGAAGCCGAGGAGTCCTCGGCGGCGCAGGCGGGCGACGGGTGACGTGGCCACGGCACTCCTCACGGCGGCGGACGGTGGTCCGCCCGGTCGGTGGGCAGGGATGACGGCACGCTATCCGGTTACACCCGTCGATGTCGATACCCTTCAATCGAACTGTCGGGGTTGAAGGTTTCCCGCAACCCGGGCCCGGCCGGAGGCGTTCGTGTCCAGGTTGGACACGGGCTGTCGGCCGGTCTGTCGCGGTCTTCCGGCCCTGTCCGGGGGCGGCCGGCCGCTGCTGTACTCGGGGCATGGTCGTCAAGCTGCGTGGGTTGGTGCGGCGGTGGCCGGTGGCGTCGTTCTTCGCCCTGGCGTACCTGCTGTCGTGGGGTTGGTGGGTGCCGATCGCGGTCGCCGGGGGCGTGGTGCGGGGCGGCGATCCGTGGCCCACGCACATGCCCGGCCTGCTCGGGCCGCTGCTGGCGGCGGTGACCGTCACCGCGCTGACCGGTGGTCGGGCGGCGGTGGCCGGGTACGTCGGCCGGCTGTGGCGCTGGCGCGGCGGCTGGCGTACGGCGGCGCTGGCGGCCAGCCCGCTGGCGATGCTGGCCGCCGGGCTGGTCGTCGCCGCCCTGGCCGGTCAGCCGCTCCCACCCTGGCGGGACCTGTTCGTGATCAGCGGGTTGCCGTCGGCGGCGCTGCCGATGCTCCTGGGCCTGGTCGTGCTCAACGGCCTGGGGGAGGAGGGCGGGTGGCGTGGCTTCGCCCAGGAGCGGCTCCAGGCCCGCCACGGGCCGGTCCGGGCGGCGCTGCTCACCGCCGTCGGGTGGGCGGTCTGGCACGCTCCGCTGTTCGTCATCCTGGCCACCTTCCGCGGCTTCCGCCCCGCCGTGCTGCCCGGCTTCTTCCTCGGCATGCTCGCCGGCGCGGTGGTGCTGGCGTACGTGTACAACGCTGCGGGCGGCGGCATCGCCGTCGCTGCCTGCTGGCACGTGGCCTACAACCTGTCCTCGGCGTCGGCCGCCGCGTCGGGAACCGTCGCCGCCGTCTCCACCACCGTCGTCATGCTCTGGGCGGTGCTGCTGCTGATCGCGGCCTGGCGCGCCGCCCATCGTGGCGCACCCTCGCCGCTGCTCGCCGGCCGGCGCCACGTCGAAGCCGAAGCACCAACCCTAGCATCCTAGGACGCGCTAGGGGGCGTGGCATGCCACGCCGAACCCGAAAAAGCATGGGCCCCGGCATACGCCGGGGCCCATGGGTCGAACGGGTGTCGATCAGTCGTCGCGGTGCTCGTGCCACCACTGCTGGCCGGCGGCGGGCAGGGTGTCGATCGGGTCGTAGTAGGCGTAGCGCTTGTTGAGCGCCTCCAGGTCGGCCGACTCGATCGAGGTGCGGTAGTTCTTCGTCCAGTAGGAGATGCCGCGCTCGCGGTCGTAGTCGGTGAGCATGTGCACCCACCGCTTGCCGACGAACGGCACGTCGCAGACGATCCGCGGGGTGGCGTAGCCGGGCAGGTAGCCCATGATGTCGTGCTGGAGCTGCTGGGCGTGCCACACGGGGACCCGCCAGTGCTCGGCGTTGGGGATCATGTCGCACATGTAGAAGTAGTAGGGCAGGATGCCCGCCTCGCCCTGGAGTGCGAAACAGAGGTCGAGCAGGTCGGGGGCGGTGGCGTTGACGCCGCGCATGAGCACGCCCTGGTTGCGCACGTCGCGTACGCCGACGTCGAGGGCGGTCTGGGCGGCCTTCGCGACCAGCGGGGTGATCGACTGGGCGTGGTTGACGTGGGTGTGGATGGCCAGGTTGACGCCGCGGCGGGCGGCGGTGCGGGCGACCCGCTCCAGGCCCTCGACGACGTCGGGCTGCAGCCAGTGCTGGGGCAGGCCCATGAGGGCCTTGGTGGCGAGCCGGACGTCGCGGATGGTTTCGATCTCCAGCAGCCGCATCAGGTACGACTCGAGGTTGCGCCACGGCACGTTGGCCACGTCACCGCCGGAGACGACGACGTCGCGTACGCCGGGGTGGGCCTTGAGGTAGGTGATGTGGGCGTCGTACCGGTCGACGGGCTTGAGGGTGAGCTTGAGCTTGTCGACGGCGGGGGTGGAGTTGCCGACGAGGTCCATCCGGGTGCAGTGCCCGCAGTACTGGGGACAGGTGGAGAGCAGTTCGGCGAGGACCTTCGTCGGGTAGCGGTGGGTGAGGCCCTCGGCGACCCACATGTCGTGCTCGTGGAGGGAGTCGCGGCTGGCGTACGGGTGGGAGGGCCAGTCGGTGCGCCGGTCGGAGGCGACGGGAATCATGTAGCGCCGGATGGGGTCGGCGAGGAGCGCGGCGGTGGTCAGGGGCGCGTGCGGCACCATGGTGTTGATCATTTGGGGTGGCACGAGCATGGACATGGTGGCCAGGGCCTGCTGGTCGGCCTCCAGGTCGGCGTAGAAGGACTCGTCGACGGTGTCGCCGAGGACGGCGTGCAGCTGCTTGATGTTCTTGACGCAGTTGACGCGCTGCCACTGGGCGCTTTCCCACTGGTCTCGGGTGACGTGGCGCCAGCCGGGGAAGCGGGTCCAGTCGGGTTCGACCAGGGGGCTGCGGCGGTATTCGTAGGGCTGTCCGGCGGTCGGTGCGGCGACCGGGGCGTGACGGGGCGCAGGGATGGTCTCAGCCGGTTGGGTCTGGGTCACGGCCCCTCCTCGGTGCGTGGTGCGGATGATCGGCGGCCCGTAGGCTACTGGAAAATATCCGGCGAAGAAATTAGTCTGCCGTAAGTTTTCCCGCGATGCGAGTCCCGGGCGGGGCTTCGGGCGGTTGGACAGGGGAGGTCGGCGTGACGTCACCGGTGGGTCTGCACCGCGTTGTCGAACCGGCGGGGGTGCTGCCGCAGGCGGCGTGGCGGTTGGACGCCAGCGCGCCGATCGCGCCGAACGAGGTGCGGATCCGGGTGGAGCGGTTGAACCTGGACGCGGCGAGTTTCCGGCAGTTGTGGCAGAAGCACGGCGGGGACGGGGAGAAGGTCCGCGCCGAGGTGCTGGAGATCGTCGCGACGCGGGGGAAGATGCAGAACCCGGTGACGGGGTCGGGCGGGATGCTGATCGGCACCGTGGAGGAGGCGGGTCGGCGGTCGCCGCTGGGGCTGCGGGTGGGTGATCGGGTGGCGACGTTGGTGTCGCTGACGCTGACCCCGTTGGCGATCACCGACGGGTTGGCGCGCTGGGACGGGCGCAGCGAGCAGGTGCCGTGTGACGGGTACGCGATCCTGTTCGCGCGGTCGATCGCGGCGGTGTTGCCGGCGGATCTGCATCCGGAGTTGTCGCTCGCGGTGTTGGACGTGTGCGGGGCGCCGGCGTTGACGGCGCGGGTGGTGGCCGATCAGGTGGCGCGGCGGGAGCGGGCGGGTGATGCCCGGCCGGTGTCTGTGGCGGTGATCGGTGGGGCGGGCAAGAGCGGGTCGTTGTCGTTGGCTGCGGCGCGGCGGGCGGGTGCGGCTCGTACGGTCGGGGTGGTGCCGGTGGTGGCGGAGCGTGACGCGTTGGTGGCGGCGGGTCTGGCGTCGGAGGTGGTGTTGGCCGATGCGCGGGATCCGGTGGGGTTGTCGACGGCGGTGACGTCGGCGTTGGGGGTGCCGGCGGACGTGACGGTGGTGTGTGTGGATGTGCCGGGTTGTGAGCACGGGGCGGTGTTGGCCACGGCGGACGGCGGGACGGTGATCTTTTTCTCGATGGCGACGAGTTTCGCGGCGGCGGCGTTGGGGGCGGAGGGGTTGGCGGCGGACGTGACGATGCTGGTGGGCAACGGGTACGTGCCGGGGCACGCGGAGTTGGCGTTGGGGTTGTTGCGGTCGGAGCCTGGGGTGCGTGGCCTGTTCGAGGCCCGGTTGGCGGCAGACTGACGTCATGACTAGTCCCTCGATCTTGTACCGCGGTGGAGTGCTGCATTGTCCGGCGGATCCGCGTGCGACGGCGTTGTTGGTGCGTGACGGGCGGATCGTCTGGTTGGGGGTGGACGCGGAGGCGCCGTCGGCGGACCGGGTGGTGGATCTGGCGGGGGCGTTGGTGACGCCGGCGTTCGTGGATGCGCATGTGCATGCGACGGACACGGGGTTGGCGTTGTCGGGGCTGGACCTGTCGGGGGTGCGGTCGGCGGGGCAGTTGTTGGACGCGGTGTCGGTGTTCGCGGCGGGGTTGCCGGGCGACGCGGTGGTGTTGGGGCACGGGTGGGACGAGTCGGGTTGGGACGACGTGGCGTTGCCGGATGCGGCGGCGGTGGGTCGGGCGGCGGGTGGGCGGCGGGTGTATCTGTCGCAGGCGTCGATTCATTCGGCGTTGGTGTCGGAGGCGTTGCTGGCGGCGTGTCCCGAAGTGGTGTCGGCGGCCGGGTTCGACGCGTCGGGGTGGTTGCGGCGGGACGCGCACCATGTGGTGCGGGCGGCGGCGTTCGGGTCGGTGACGCGGGCGCAGCGGGTAGCGGCGCAGCGGCGGGCGTTGGCGCATGCGGCGTCGTTGGGTGTCGCCGCGGTGCACGAGTGCGGTGGTCCGGAGATCTCCGACGAGGAGGACTTCACGGGGTTGCTGGGGATGTCCGGGCGGGGTGTGCCGGAGGTGTACGGGTACTGGGGTGAGCTGTTGGGTGCGGCGCGGGCGCGGGAGTTGGGTGCGGTGGGGGCGGGTGGGGATCTGTTCGCCGATGGTGCGTTGGGGTCGCGGACGGCGCACGTGTCGGCGGCGTACCTGGATGGGGAGCCGGGGGCGTGTGGGCACGGGTACGTGTCGGCGGAGCAGGTGCGTGATCACGTGTTGGATTGTGTGGCGCACGGGGTGCAGGGCGGGTTTCACGCGATCGGTGATGCGGCGATCGGGACGGTGTTGGCGGGGTTCGCGGGGGCGGCGGAGCGGGTGGGGGTGGAGCGGTTGCGGGCGGGGCGGCATCGGGTGGAGCACGCGGAGTTGATGAGCCGGCGGTTGATCGCGGGTTTTGTGGAGTTCGGGATCGTGGCGTCGATGCAGCCGGCGTTCGACCGGTTGTGGGGTGGTGCGGGTCGGATGTATGAGGCGCGGTTGGGGTTGTCGCGGTCGTTGGAGTCGAATCCGATGGGTGCGATGCATTCGGTGGGGGTGGCGTTGGCTTTCGGGTCTGATTCGCCGGTGACGCCGTTGGATCCGTGGGGTTCGGTGCGGGCGGCGGCGGCGCATCACAATCCGGTGCAGCGGATGAGTGTGCGGGCGGCGTTCGCGGCGCATACCCGGGGTGGGTGGCGGGCGGTGCATCTGGACAACGAGGGTGTGTTGGCGTTGGGGGCGCCGGCGACGTTCGCGGTGTGGGACTCCCCGGCGGGGGTGGATCGGGGGTTGCCGGTGTTGCAGGCCGAGGACCCGGAGTTGCGGAGTGCGGGTGATCCGACGCCGTTGCCGGTGTGTCGGGCGACGGTGTTGCGGGGTGACGTGATCTACGAGGAAGGCGTGTCGTGACGGGCAAGCTTGGGTTGGATCCGGCGCTGGTGGGGCGGGCGCGGGAGTTGGCGCGTCGGGCCGGGCAGCCGGTGGTGGATTTGGCGCGTAGCCACACGACGGTGTCGGTGGAGCGGGCGGTGTTGCGGCTTGCGGGGGTGTCCGGTGCTGATCCGGACGGGATTCCGTGGGTGAACCGGCTGGTCGACGCGGTGGTCGCCGATGTGGGGTTGGGGCATGGGGTGGCGGTGCCGGTGTTCGACGCGCTGGCGCGGGAGGGCGTGTCGGATGTGACGTTGTTGGCGCAGAAGGCGGCGGCCGGGTCGGTGCGGTTCGCTGTGCCGTCGGGGCGGGCGGCGACGGCGGCGCGTCGGGCGGCGCGTCGGGCGGTGGCGGCGGGGGTCCGGCGGATCGATCGGCGGCGGGCGGAGCGGGATCGTCTGGTGAGGCGGTTCGGGGATCCGGCGCAGCGGCCGTGGATCTATCTGATCGTGGCGACGGGTGACATCTACGAGGACATTCCGCAGGCGCAGGCGGCGGCGCGGGCGGGTGCGGACGTGATCGCGGTGATCCGGTCGACGGGGCAGTCGCTGTTGGACTATGTGCCGGAGGGGGCGACGCGGGAGGGGTTCGCGGGGACGTACGCGACGCAGGAGAACTTCCGGTTGATGCGGGCGGCGTTGGATTCTTCGTCGCGGGAGTTGGGTCGGTATGTGCGGTTGACGAACTACGCGTCGGGTCTGTGCATGCCGGAGATGGCGACGCTCGCGGGCCTGGAGCGGCTGGACATGATGCTCAACGATTCGATGTACGGGATTCTGTTCCGGGACATCAATCCGATCCGGACGTTCGTGGATCAGCGGTTCTCGCGGCAGGTGCACGCGCGGGCGGGGATCGTCATCAACACGGGTGAGGACAACTACCTGACGACTGCGGATGCGGTGGACGAGGCGCACACGGTGACGGTGTCGCAGTTGTTGAACGAGTTCTTCGCGCACGAGGCGGGGCTGGCGGACTGGCAGTTGGGGTTGGGGCACGCGTTCGAGATCAACCCGGATGTGCCGGAGTCGTTGCGTCTGGAGTTGGCGCACGCGTTGTTGGCGCGGGAGTTGTTTCCGGATGCGCCGTTGAAGTGGATGCCGCCGACGAAGCACATGACGGGGGACGTGTTCCGGGGGAATCTGCTCGACGGGTTCTTCAACCTGGTGGGTGCGATGACGGGGCAGGGGATTCTGCTGGTCGGGATGATGACGGAGGCGGTGGTGACGCCGTGGTTGTCGGATCGGGACATCGCGTTGCAGAACGTGCGGTACGTGCTGGGTGCGGCGGGCGGGTTGCACGAGGATTTCGTGCCGGCGTCGGGTGGGTTCATCCAGCAGCGTGCGCGCCGGGTGTTGGGTGAGGCGGTGGATCTGTTGGAGCGGATCGGGGACCAGTCGTTGTTGACGGCGATCGCGGAGGGCACGTTCGGGATCATGAAGCGGCCGGCGGATCGGGGGAAGGGTCTCGACGGGGTGGCGCGGCATGAGGGTGACTACTACAACCCGGCCACGGAGATCCTGGAGCAGCCGGCATGAGTGAGCGCACGGAGCGGAGCGAGGGCGGCGAGAGCATGCCGGGCCAGCGCGGCGTGAGCGAGAAGACGGTGGTGCGGCCGTACGGGGACACGACGGGTGACGGCATGGTGCAGGTGTCGTTCACGTTGCCGGTGCCGCACGACAAGCGGGCCGAGGGCGCGGCGGTGCAGTTGGCGAACAAGATGGGCCTGGATCCGGCGATGCTGGTGCATGCCCGGCAGATGGGTGACGGGTTCACGTTCTTCGTGGTGTATGGGCGGGTGAACCACCTGGTGGACCTGGCGAAGGTGCAGGTGGTGGAGCGTGACTATCCGCTGTTGTCGGCCAAGGAGGTCAACGCGGTGGTGAAGCGGCGGCTGCGGCGGAAGCTGTCGGTGGTGGGGGCGTGCATCGGCACGGACGCGCACACGGTGGGCATCGACGCGATCCTCAACGTGAAGGGCATCGCCGGGGAGAAGGGTCTGGAGTACTACCGGGAGTTGAAGGTGACGAACCTGGGTGCGCAGGTGAGTGTGCCGGAGCTGGTGGAGGCGGCGCGGCGGGAACGCGCTGACGCGGTGCTGGTGTCGCAGGTGGTGACGCAGCGGGATGCGCACCTGCACAACACGCGGGAGATGTCGGCGGCGTTCCGGGAGGCGATGCCGGCCGGGAGACGGCCGTTGTTGATCGTCGGTGGGCCGCGGTTCGACGAGTCGATGACCGGCGAGTTGGGCGTGGATCGGATCTTCGGCCGGGGCACGACTCCGGGTGAGGTGGCCAGTTATCTCGTTCATGCTCTGATCACGTCGAGGAAGGCGAGTGTCGCATGAGTGATCCCCGGGTCGGTCTGACCGTCGTGCACCGCCGGTATGTGCCGTATTCGCATGCGCATTATGCGGGGAACCTGGTCGACGGGGCGTACGCGTTGGGGTTGTTCGGTGATGTGGCGACGGAGGTGTGTATCCGTACGGACGGGGACGAGGGGTTGTTCGCGTCGTATGCGGAGGTGCAGTTCCGGGCGCCGTTGCGGGCGGGTGACGTGGTGGAGGCGGTGGCGACGGTGACGCGGGTGGGCACGCGGAGCCGCACGATCGACTTCGAGGCGCGGGTGGTGTGTCGGGGCCGCCCGGATCGGGGTGAGTCGGCGGCGGAGGTGTTGGCGGAGCCGATCGTGGCGGTGACGGCGACGGGCACGGTGGTCGTGCCGCCGGTGGCGTGAGCACTGCGGTCTGCGTCGACGTCGGTTCGACGTACACGAAGGCGGTGGTGGTCGACCTGGATGCTGGTCGGCTGGTGGGTGCGGGGGCGTCGCCGACGACGGTGGGTTCGGACGTGTTGCGGGGGTTGGACGCGGCGGTGGGTGCGGCGACGGCGGCGGCCGGTGTGGGTGACGTGCCGTGGTACGTGTGTTCGTCGGCCGGTGGCGGGTTGCGCCTGGCGGTGGTGGGCTACGAGGCGTTGGTGACGGCGCAGGCGGGTCGGCGGGTGGGCCTGTCGGCGGGGGCTGACGTGGTGCATGTGGCCGCGGGCCGGTTGGGTGCGGCGCAGGTGTCGGCGTTGCGGGCGGCGCGTCCGGACGTGGTGTTGCTGGTGGGTGGCACCGACGGTGGTGACGCGGCGGTGTTGACGCACAACGCGACGCGGTTGGCGCGGGCGCGGTGGCGGGTGCCGGTGGTGTTGGCGGGCAACGTCGACGTGCGCGAGGAGTTGCGGGCGGTGTTGGCGGGGGCGGGGGTGCCGGTGACGGTGGCCGACAATGTGCTGCCGCGTATCGGGGTGTTGGAGCCGGGGTCGGCGCGGGCGGCGATCCGGGAGGTGTTCCTGCGGCATGTGATCGGTGGGAAGCGCCTGTCGCGGGGGCCCCGGTTCGGGCGGTTGGTGCGGGCGGCGACGCCGGATGCGGTGTTGACGGGGGTGGAGGTCCTCGCGGACGCCGTCGGTGGTGATCTGGTGGTGGTGGACGTGGGTGGTGCGACGACGGATGTGTATTCGGTGTTGACGCCGGACGAGCGGGCGGCGGGGCCGGGGCGGGAGGTCGCCGGGTCGTTGTGGCGGGCCCGCACGGTGGAGGGGGATCTGGGGGTGCGGTGGAGCGCGCTGGGGGTGGTGCGGGCGGCGGTGCAGGAGCGGCTGGTCGACGCGGTGGAGGAGGGGGCGTTGGCGGTGGCGGCGGGGGTGCGGGCGGCGGATCCGGGGTTCGTGGCGGGGGATGAGGCGGGGTGGGTGGTGGACGCGCGGATCGCGGCGTTGGCGGCGACGGTGGCGGTGCGTCGGCATGCGCGGGGCGGGGCGACGGGGGAGCGTGGGGGGCGGGATCTGCGGGACGTGCGGTTGCTGGTCGGGTCGGGGGGTGTGTTGCGTCACGTGCCGGCGGAAGCGGGTGCGGGGGTGTTGGGGGCGGTGTTGTCGGATCACGCGGGTGGGTGGGCGGTGCCGCGGGCGGCGCGGGCGGTGGTGGACGTCGAGTACGTGCTGGCGGCGGCGGGGTTGTTGGCGGCGGATCATCCGGTGGCGGCGGGGGCGTTGGTGCGTCGGTATCTCGCCGTGGATTGAGACTCGCCGACGCGACACGCCGTGGCGGGTGGGGCGACTGGCCGGGGCGGGTTGACAGGGGCCGGGGGGTGGCACGTACCGTCTTTGAGTCCTACTACGGGAAGCGGCTGTTGTTCGCTTCGTCCCTTCGTCCGCTGGCCGAGTGACCTTCGGGTTACGGCGGCCAGGTCCAGCGGGCGGGGGTCGGCGGGGCGGCGCGAACCGGCCGCGGTTACCGGTGTACGGGCAGGGTGAGGTGCGCGGCCAGTAGACAACGGCCAGGCGGGGGCAGCCAGTTTCCCGTCGGGTCGGTCCGAAGGTCGTGGTGCCTGATCCTCGCCCCACCGGCCGGGAAGGGCCTGGGAGCATCGGGGTGCGGCGTATGCCGCGCCCCGATTTCCGTTTCGCAGGTGGCGTCTGTCGCCGGCTTGTCGGGGTGGGGCGGGTAGCCTTCGGCGGTGTGATCGCAGGTGAGATGCCGGTGACGGCTGTCGCGCAGGACCCGTCGTATGCGCCAGTGGTGCGCCCGGGGGCGGGGCCGCTGTCGTTGCGGGTGGCCGTGCCGGTGGCGGTGGCCGCCGGGCTGGTGCTGTTGGTGGCGTTCCCCCCGTACGACTGGTGGGTGGGTGCCCCGGTGGGGGTGGCGTTGCTGGCGGCGGCGACGCACCGGCGTCGGGTGCGGGCCGGTGCGGGGTTGGGTTTCCTGGCGGGGTTGGCGTTGTTCGCGCCGCTGCTGGAGTGGACGAACCTGCACACGGGGATGCTGCCGTGGGTGTTGTTGTCGTTGTCGCAGGCGGCGGTGGTGGCGCTGCTGGGTGCCGCGTCGGCGTGGGTGTCGCCGGTGGTGGACCGGTGGCGGTGGGCGTGGCCGGCGGTGACCGGGGTGTTGTGGGTGGCGCAGGAGGCGCTGCGGTCGCGGGCCCCGTTCGGGGGGTTCCCGTGGGGCCGGTTGGCGTTCAGCCAGGGTGATGCGCCGACGCTGCGGTTGGCGGCGTGGGGTGGGGCGCCGCTGGTGACGTTCGCGGTGGCCGCGGCGGGCGGTCTGCTGGTGGCGGCGCTGTGGCGGGCTGGGGGTGCGCGGGTGCGGTGGGCGGCGGTGGGGCCGGCGGTCGCGGCGGTGGCGGTGCTGTCGGTGGGGTGGCTGGTGCCGGTGGGTGTGGCCGGTGGTGGGGCCACGGTGGAGGTGGCGGTGGTGCAGGGCAACGTGCCGCGGCTGGGGTTGGACTTCAACGCCCAGCGGCAGGCGGTGCTGAACAATCATGTGCAGGCGACGTTGGACCTGGCGGCGCAGGTGGCGGCCGGGCAGCGCCGGCAGCCGGACCTGGTGGTGTGGCCGGAGAACGCCAGCGACATCGACCCGTTGCGCAGCGCGGCGGCCGGTGAGCGTATCGGCGTCGCGGCGGCGGCGGTGCGGGCGCCGATCCTGGTGGGTGCGGTGCTGGTGGGGCCGGGGCCGGGGCAGAGCCAGAACGCGGGGATCCTGTGGCGGCCGGGGGCCGGGCCTGATCTGGAGCAGATGTACACGAAGCGGCATCCGGTGCCGTTCGCCGAGTACGTGCCGTTGCGGGACGTGGCGCGGATGATCAGCAAGGAGGTCGACCGGGTCCGCAGCGACATGGTGGCCGGTGACCGGCCGGGGGTCGTGGACGCGGGTGCGGTGACGGTGGGTGACGTGATCTGTTTCGAGGTGGCCTACGACGGGCTGGTGCGGGACACGGTCACCGGCGGGGCGCAGGTGCTGGTGGTGCAGACGAACAACGCGACGTTCGACGTGGCGGAGGCGCGCCAGCAGTTGGCGATGGTGCGGTTGCGGGCGGTGGAGCACGGCCGTGCGTCGTTGATGGCGTCGACGGTGGGGGTGTCCGGGTTCGTCGGCGCCGACGGGCGGGTATCCGACGCCACCGGGTTCAACACCCGGGCCGTGGTGTCGCGGCAGTTGCGCCTCGGGGACGGGCGCACCCTGGCCACCCGGGTCGGGGTGTGGCCGGAGGCGGCGTTGGTCGCGGTGGCGGTGGCCGTGATGGCCGGTGCGGCGGTGCTGCGCCGGCGGCGTTCGAGCGCCGGACGGTCCCGGGTGACGGCGGGGTGACGGACGCGCGCCGGCCTGTCGCTAAAACACAGATCAAGAGGCCGCCGAAGT
>NZ_JAHWGR010000056.1:0-32415 GCF_020873825.1 Micromonospora sp. DH13 | reverse complement strand
CGCCTGGAACGGTCGGCGCGGGCCACGGCGGCGGCGCGGGGCGGGTGAGGTCAGAAGGCGCGCTCGTACTGGGCGGGCCAGTCGGGCGTCGCGCCGAGCTTCGCCGCCGCCCGGCGGGGCCAGTACGGGTCGCGCAGCAGCTCCCGACCCAGCAGGACCAGGTCCGCCTCGCCGCCGGCCACGATCTGCTCGGCCTGCTCCGGCTCGACGATCAGGCCGACCGCGCCGGTCGCCACGCCCGCCTCCCGGCGGATCCGGGCCGCGAGCGGCACCTGGTAGCCGGGGCCGACCGGGATGGTGGCCCGGGGAGCCGCGCCCCCCGACGAGGCGTCCACCAGGTCGACGCCGGCCGCCGCCAGCTCCCCGGCGAGCACCACGCTGTCCTCGACCGTCCAGCCGCCCTCGGTCCAGTCGGTGGCGGAGATCCGGGTGAGCACGGGCACGCTCTCGCCGACCGTCGCGCGCACCGCGCGGGCCACCTCCAGGGCCAGCCGCATCCGGCCCGCCCGGTCCCCGCCCCAGCCGTCGGCGCGGTGGTTGGTCAGCGGCGAGAGGAACTCGTGCAGCAGGTACCCGTGCGCGGCGTGGATCTCCACGGCGGCGAAACCGGCGTCCACCGCGCGGCCGGCGGCGGTGGCGAACGCCTCCACCACCCCCGCGATCCCCGCCTCGTCGAGCGCGGTCGGCACCCGGTAGTCCGGCACGAACGGCTCCGCGCCGGGGCCGACCGGCGTCCAGCCGCCCTCGGCGTCGGGCACCCCGCCGCGCCGGGGCGCCCATGGCCGGTACGTCGACGCCTTGAACCCGGCGTGCGCGAGCTGCACCGCCGGCACCGCGCCCTGCGCCGCGACGAACGCGGTGACCGGCCGCCACGCGTCGACGTGCGCGTCGGACCAGAGCCCGACGTCCTGCGGGCTGATCCGGCCCTCCGGCACCACGGCGGTCGCCTCGGTGAGCACCAGGCCCGCACCACCCACCGCGCGGGAACCCAGGTGTACGCGGTGCCAGTCGGTCGGCAGGCCGTCGGGACCCGCGCTGTACTGGCACATCGGGGCCAGGGCGACCCGGTTGGGCAGGGTGACGGCGCGCAGCGCCAGGGGCGTGAACAGGCTGCTCATGTCGTGATCCTCTCCGGAACTGTCAGGCGGGGACGGGAGCCGGCTCACCGGCGCGGGAGGGCCGCCCGGCGTCACCCGTCCCGGGGTCGGCGAGGCCGCCGCGTCCGGCGTCGCCCGGCTCGGGGTCGGTGAGGTCGCGGCGTCCGGCGTCGCCCGGCTCGGGGTCGGTGAGGTCGCGGCGACCGGCCGAGTCGTACGCGGCCCGGTCGAGGGTGCCCTCGCGGGCGGCCACGATGGTCGGCACCACGGCCTGGCCGGCCACGTTGGTGGCGGTGCGGATCATGTCCAGGATCGGGTCGATGGCCAGCAGCAGGCCGGCGCCGGCCAGCGGCAGGCCCAGCGTGCTCAGGGTCAGGGTGAGCATCACGATAGCGCCGGTCAGGCCGGCGGTGGCCGCCGATCCGACCACCGACACGAACGCGATGAGCAGGTAGTCGCCGACGCCCAGGTCCACCCCGAAGACCTGCGCGACGAAGATCGCCGCGAGGGCCGGGTAGATCGCGGCGCAGCCGTCCATCTTCGTGGTCGCCCCGAACGGCACCGCGAACGAGGCGTACTCGCGGGGGACGCCGAGGCGCTCGACGGAACGCTGGGTCACCGGCATGGTGCCGACCGAGGAGCGGGAGACGAACGCCAGCTCGATGGCCGGCCACGCCCCGGCGAAGAAGCGCAGCGGGTTGAGGCGGCCGGCGGCGAGCAGCAGCAGCGGGTAGACCACGAACAGCACGATCGCGCAGCCGACGTACACGGCGGTGGTGAACTTCGCGAGCGGGGCCAGCAGGTCCCAGCCGTACGACGCGACGGCGTTGCCGATGAGGCCGAGGGTGCCGATCGGGGCGAGCCGGATCACCCACCACAGCGCCTTCTGCACGATGCTCAGCAGCGACCGGTTGAGCGCCACGAACGGCTCGGCGGCGTCGCCGACCAGCAGCGCCGCCGCGCCGACCACGAGGGCGAGGAAGACGATCTGGAGCACGTTGCCCTCGACGAACGCGCCGACCGGGTTGGTCGGGACGATGCCGGTGAGGAAGTCGGTCCAGGAGCCGGTGGTCTTCGGCGGGGCGGCGGCGCCCACGTCGAGGGTGACGCCCCGGCCGGGGTCGGTGAGCAGGCCGAGGCCGATGCCGATGCTCACCGCGATCAGCGCGGTCGCGCCGAACCAGAGCAGCGTCTTGAGCGCCAGCCGGGCGGCGTTGGCGACGCCGCGCAGGCTGACGACGCTGACCACGATGGCGGTGAAGACCAGGGGCGGCACGGCCAGCTTCAGCAGCTGGACGAACAGGTCGCCGACGGTGTCGAGGGTGCTGGCCAGCCAGCTCAGGTCGTTGGCGCGGGCGACGAAGCCCAGCGCCACGCCGAGCACGAGGCCGAGCAGGATCTGGAGGGAGAAGGGAAACTTGCGCAGGGCGGAAGCCATGGGAACGTCCAAGTGGGGTCAACGGCGGTCGGGCGGGCGTCAGGAGGAGACGGGCCGCGCCGGACAGACGCCGCTGGCCTGCCGTCGGAGGTCGACGTACAGGCGGACGGTGAGGTCCCAGACGTTGGTCATCGCCCGCCGACGATACGCCCAGCCGTTCGCCGGGTGGAAGGACCGCCCGGCGTGAGGCTCCTTACACAGCCAACCGTCGATGCGCCGGCCCGCGCTGTGGAAGCAGCGTTAGGAAGGGCCCCTTGTACAACAGAATGCGTTAACAGGGGGCCCCTCCTTGCACGGGCCGCGCGGGGCGGTCGCGGCGTGGATATCCTGGGGCCGCCTCGCCGCGACCCGGCGGGCCCGTTGAGTATCGGCCTTCCCACCCCGAAGGACTACGTCGATGACCGTGGCATATCTCGTGGCCGGTGTCCGCACCCCCATCGGCCGGTACGCCGGCGCGCTCGCCGGGGTGCGCCCCGACGACCTCGCCGCGCACGTGATCCGGGAGCTGGTGGCCCGCCACCCGTCGGTGGACTGGGCCCGCGTCGACGACGTGGTCCTCGGCTGCGCCAACCAGGCCGGCGAGGACAACCGCAACGTCGCCCGGATGGCGGCACTGCTGGCCGGCCTGCCCGGCGAGGTGCCCGGCAGCACCGTCAACCGGCTCTGCGGCTCGGGCCTGGACGCCCTGGCCACCGCCGCCCGGCAGGTCGTGGCCGGCGAGGCGGAACTGGTCGTGGCCGGCGGCGTGGAAAGCATGAGCCGCGCGCCGTTCGTCATGCCGAAGGCCACCGCCGCGTTCTCCCGGGCCGCCGAGGTGTACGACACCACGATCGGCTGGCGGCTGGTCAACCCGCTGATGGAGCGGGGCTGGGGCATCGACTCGATGCCGGAGACGGCGGAGAACGTGGCCGCCGAATTCGGCGTGGACCGCGCCGCGCAGGACGCGTTCGCGTACCGGTCGCAGCAGCGGGCCGCGAAGGCGCAGGCCGACGGCCGGTTCGCCGAGGAGATCGTGCCGGTGACCGTGCCGGCGGGCCGGCGCGAGACGAAGCTGGTCGACGTCGACGAGCACCCCCGGGAGACGACGCTTCCGAAGCTCGCCGCGCTGCCCACCCCGTTCCGTGCGGGCGGCACGGTGACCGCCGGCAACTCCTCCGGGGTCAACGACGGCGCGGTGGCGTTGCTGGTGGCCGGTGAGGCGGCGGTGGCCCGCTACGGTCTCACCCCGCTGGCCCGCGTCACGGGGGCCGCCGCGGCCGGCGTGCCGCCCCGGATCATGGGGATCGGGCCGGTGCCGGCGACCCGTAGGCTGCTCGACCGGCTCGGCGTCGGCCTCGACGCTGTCGACGTGATCGAGCTGAACGAGGCGTTCGCCGCGCAGTCGGTGGCGGTGCTGCGCGAGTGGGGCCTGCCCGAGGACGCCGAGCACGTCAACCCCAACGGTGGGGCGATCGCCCTGGGTCATCCGCTGGGGGCCAGCGGGGCCCGGCTGGCCCTGACCGCCGCTCTGGAGCTGCGCCGCCGCGACGCCCGCCGGGCGCTGGCGACGATGTGCGTCGGGGTGGGGCAGGGCATCGCGCTGATGCTGGAGTCAGTCGGCTGACCGGCCGCCCGGCAGCGGCCCGGTCGGGAAACAGACCTCGCGAATGGTGGAACCTGCGGCTTAGAGTGTGGAACACCACAGACCTGCGGGTCTGCCGGTCGGCGTGCCCGGCGTTCCCGTGCCGTGTCCGCCGACCGGCACGGCCCGTGGCGCGGCGACCACTGGCGGGAGCGACACAGGATGGCGGACGGACTTCCCACCGAGATCGACCTGAGTCGACCGAGCGCGGCCCGGGTCTACGACTACTTCCTCGGCGGCGCGCACAACTTCGAGATCGACCGGCAGTTGGCCGAGCAGATCGCCAGCATGACGCCGAACCTGGCCGCGACCATGCGGGCGGGCCGGGAGTTCCTGCGCCGGGCGGTCCGGGCGCTGCTGGACGCCGGCATCGACCAGTTCCTCGACATCGGCTCGGGGATTCCCACCGTCGGCAACGTCCACGAGGTGGCGCAGGCGGCGAACCCGAAGGCCCGGGTGGTCTACGTCGACATCGACCCGGTGGCGGTGGCGCACAGCCGGGAGCTGCTGGCCGGCAACGACCTGACCGGGGTGATCCACGCCGACCTGCGGCAGCCCGAGGCGATCCTCGCCGCGAGCCGGTCCATGGGCCTGCTCGACCTCGACCGCCCGGTCGGCATCCTGCTCGCCGGGGTGGTCCACTTCGTACCGGACGCCGACCGTCCCGCCGACCTCCTCGCCACCCTGCGGGCGGCAGCCGCCCCGGGCAGCTTCCTGGTCGTCTCGCACTCCACGTTCGAGGACCAGCCGCAGGAGATGCTGGACGCCCAGCGGCTCTCGGCGCGCACCGCCACCGAGATCACGCTGCGCTCCCGCGCCGAGATCACCGGCTTCTTCGGCGACTGGACGATCCTGGAGCCGGGCGTGGTGCACATGCCGCTCTGGCGTCCCGACTCGCCGTCCGACGTGGACGCACAACCCGAGCGGTTCGGCGCGTTCGGCGGCGTCGCCCGGTACGACCAGCCCGCCGGCTAGGCCGTCGTGACAGCCGTGCCGGAACCCGGCGGTGACGCCACAGCCCTGCCGGAGCCCGGAGGCGACGCGACCGCCACGCCGGCGACCGGCGACGACACCACCGCCGTGCCGGCGACCGGCGGCGGGGGCTTCAGCCGGGCCGGCGCCCAGTCGTACGCAGCCGCGTGGGCCCGCGCGGCCCGCCGGCTCGGCTTCGTGCCGCTCAGCGCGGCCGAGGCCGAGCGGCTGCTCCTAGAACATACGGAGCAACTGGCCGGGGCGCTGCTGGCCGAGGCGTTCACCGCCCGGCCGGCCGAGAGCGTCGGCCGGGCGCTGGTCGAGGCGCACCTGGCCGAGCCGGGCCTGCTCGACTGGTCGGTCGCGGCGCTCGGGGACCGGTTCGTCGCCCAGGTGCTGCCCGACCGGGCGGGCCGCCCCGGCACGGCCCAGCGG
The DNA here is from genome assembly GCF_020873825.1 of Micromonospora sp. DH13. Taxonomy (NCBI): domain Bacteria; kingdom Bacillati; phylum Actinomycetota; class Actinomycetes; order Micromonosporales; family Micromonosporaceae; genus Micromonospora; species Micromonospora sp. DH13. The sequence goes on along the minus strand of NZ_JAHWGR010000056.1, from coordinate 26,852 downwards.
GTCGCCGCCCTCCAGGGTGGGCTCGCCGCCGGATTCGCCCGGGCGCTGCGCGACCGCACCTTCACCCAGCAGGAACGCATCGCCCGCAGCGCCTGGCAGGCGCGGGACCTCGTCGAGCAGGCGCTGCGCGACAGCGAGGCGCGGTTCCGGGCCGTCTTCGTCGGGGCGGCCATCGGCATCGGCATCGCCGGCGTCGACGGGCAGATCATCGAGGTGAACCAGGCGTTCGCCGACATGCTCGGCTACAGCGTCGACGAGCTGCGCCGCACGAACGTGGCGTCGTTGTTCCACCCCGACGACGCCGCCGGCATGTGGGAGCTCTACCAGGCGCTCATCGAGGGAAAACACGACGCGGCCCGGGTGGAGAAGCGCTACTACCGCAAGGACGGCAGCATCGTCTGGACGGACCTGGCCGTCTCGCTGATCCGGCACGACGACGGCCGGCCACGCTTCACCGTGGCGATGATCGAGGACATCACCGAGCGGTACGAGCTGCAACAGCGGCTGCGCTTCCAGGCGCTGCACGACCCGCTGACCGGCCTGCCCAACCGTACGCTGTTCTTCGAGACCCTCGGCCAGGTCCTCGCCGACGCGGGCCCGGACCACCGGATCGGGGTCTGCTTCCTCGACCTCGACGGTTTCAAGGCGGTCAACGATAGCCTCGGGCACGACCTCGGCGACCGGCTGCTGGTGGTGATCGCCCGGCGGCTGGCCGAGTGTGTCTCCGGGCACGGGCACCTGGTCGCCCGGATGGGCGGCGACGAGTTCGTCATCCTCGTCGACGGTGGCGAGGACCTCGACGACGCGGTGGGCGTCGCCGAGATGGCCCTCGCCGCGGTCTCCGCCCCCGTGCACGTCGGCGATCAGCAGCTGGCCGTCTCCGCGAGTATCGGCATCGTGGAGTGCCCGGCCGGGGAGACCAGCGCCTCGGAGCTGATGAAGGCCGCCGACACCACCCTCTACTGGGCGAAGGCCGAGGGCCGGGGCCGGTGGGCCGTCTACGACCCCGAGCGCAGCGCCCGCGACATCGCCCGCTCCGCGCTGGTCGCCGGCCTGCCCGCCGCGCTGGACCGGGGCGAGTTCGTGGTCCACTACCAGCCGATCGTGTCGCTGCTCGACTCGTCGATGGTGGCCGTGGAGGCGCTGGTCCGCTGGCAACACCCGGAGCTGGGCCTGGTCGGGCCGGACCAGTTCATCGGGTTGGCCGAGGAGACCGGGCTGATCGTCCGCCTCGGCGAATGGGTGCTCGGGCAGGCGTGCCGCGACGCCGAGGCGTGGCGTCGCGCGTACCCCGAGGCGAAGCTGGTGGTCAGCGTCAACCTGGCCGCCCGGCAGGCCAACGACCCGGCCATCGTCGAGACGGTGGCGGGCGCGCTGGGCCGCACGGGCCTCCCGGCCGCGCTGCTCCAGCTCGAACTGACCGAGAGCGCCGTGATGGGCACCGCCGGTGAGCCGCTGCGCGCGCTGCACCAGCTCGCCGACCTGGGCGTACGGCTGGCGATCGACGACTTCGGCACCGGATACTCGAACCTGGCGTACCTGCGGCGGATGCCCATCCACTGCCTCAAGCTCGCGGGGCCGTTCGTGGAGGGCATCCGGCCCGGCGACGCCTCCGCCGCTTCCTCCTCCGCCTCCTCTGACGACCACCGCGACGAGCGGATCGTGGACGCGCTGGTGCGGCTGGCGCACGCGCTGGAGCTGTGGGTGACCGCCGAGGCGGTGGAGACGGAGGCGCAGGCGGAGCGGCTGCGGTCGCTGCGCTGCGACACCGGGCAGGGGCGCTGGTTCGGCCCACCCGTGCCGGCGGCCGAGATCACCGCCCGGCTAAGCGACGATGCCGAGGGGGCACCGTGAGTCTCACCGATTCGCAGGCGGTGGTGTCGATCGTGGCCGCGCTGGCCATCCTGGCCGGGCTCGCCGGGGTGATCGTGCCGGGCCTGCCCGCGCTGCCGCTGTGCTGGGGCGGGGTGCTGGTCTGGGCGATCTTCGGCACCGCCGGGGCGGGCCGCTGGCTGGTGCTGGCCGCCGCCACGCTCGTCGCCGTCGGCGGAGCCGTCGTCAAGTACCTGTGGCCGGGCCGCAACCTGAAGAATGCCGGCGTGCCGACGTCGTCGCTGCTGGCCGGCGGGGTGCTGGGGCTGGTGGGCTTCTTCGTGATCCCGGTCGTCGGCCTGGTCGTCGGCTTCGTCGGCGGGATCTGGGGAGCCGAGCGGCTGCGGCTGGGCAGCAACCAGCTCGCCTGGCCGTCGACGGTGCACGCGCTCAAGGCCGCCGGGCTGTCGATGCTGGTGGAGTTCCTCGCCGGGCTGGTGATCGCCGTGCTCTGGGTGGGCGGGCTGATCCTCGCCTGAGCGTCCGGTGTGGCCGGTGTGGCGGCGCGGGGCGGTGCGCCGCGTGTGAGAGAGAGGTGAACGCCCCGCGCCGCCGCAGGCCGGGCGTTGCCGAGCGCCCGGCGGGGCCCGTCCGGATCGGGCCTGGTCACAGGCTCAAGGATGCGCGTCGCGGCCCGGTCGCGGCAAGGCGATTACGGGCCGTCCCGCTCTCCCCAGTGCGCCCCGACGGGCAGTCCTCGATTACCGGGGGCTAGGGCAGGTCACTCGCCCGTGACGCGGATGCCCCAGGAGCGCAGTTGCGTGTCGATCCGGTCCCGGGTGTCGTGGTTGGGCCTGCGCAGCGTCCAGATCTGGCCCACAAGGACGGCACTGTTGGGGCCCGAACCGTCCCACGGGCCGCCGTGGGGGTAGACGGCCAAGGCGCGACCTGGCCGAAGCCGGGCTGGGTCAGCCCCCGCCTCGCGGATCTCCTCTCAGCGATAGCTGCGGACGATCCGGCCCCGTGCCGGGTCAACAGGCCGGTCTCGTCGACCAGCAGCTCGTCGCCCCGCCGCAGCCAGGCGACGACCACGATGGCGAGCACCATGCCGAGCGGCCCGAGCGGGATGAGTACCGCCGGCCACACCCGCGAGGCGAGCAGCACCTCCACCTCGCCCCGGGTCCGCTCGTCCGCCCTTGCGCGCAGGTCTCACACGTTTCCGCTCCCAGCAGTGATCAGAAATCTTGTGTCAGTGATTGGTATCGATCATGACCGAAACCTCTTGTATCGCGCGAAGGGCCGGGACGGGTGTCACCATACGGTGATGTCGAACGTTACTTTTGTCGAGGGCTCGTAACTCTTGACCGTCAACCACGCCCACTTGTCCTCGGTCGTGCGGACGCAGATGGACAGGCCGATCTTCACCTGATCCCGCCGCACCACCTTGTCTTGGCGGTCGGTCGACTCCTCGCAGGTCGTCCAATTCGGTTCGCCCTTGAGGAGGACGACGTCGCCGGTGGTTTGCAGAGTGGCGGAGGTGGTCCCGAAGTAGATGTCGCCGCTCTCGTAGATGCTGGCGTTCTCCACATCCCAGTTCGGTGCCGACGAGTCCAGATCGAGCGTGTAGGTCTGCCGCAGAACGACGTTCCGGGCGACCCGGCTGGGACCGGGGGCAGTGGCCGTGGGGTCAGGTCCCGTGGGGTCAGGTCCCATGGGGGGCGGTGTGGGGGAAGTGGTTGGCGGCGTTTCGGGCGTGGAGGGCTGGGTGGTGATCGTCGGGGGCTGGGAGATGGCTGTGGGGGCGGGGGTCGACTGCCCGGCGGTGGCCTGGGCGGGCCGTCCGCCGCGGCCGACGAGCCGGTCGGTCGCGGCGCCTGTCACGGCCGCTACCACGATGAGGATCAACACCAGCATCGTTGCGCCGAGGGGGCGGCGTTGGGTCCAGAACCGACTTAGCGCCCAAGACGCCGCGGCCAGTCCGATGATTCCGACGGCCACGGTGGCCCAAGGCCCGACGCTCGTCAACCACTGCATGACTCCCGCCACTGCCCCGACGACACCGGCGATGGTCGACAGTAGGAGATTCCTGTTGTTCTGCGGCTGGTGATTGTCTTGGACCATGACCCGCTCTCTTGGGCGTCCCGACGTGGGCTCACAGGATAGCCATTCATGTGTCTGGCGGATCACCGGAGAACTGTTGGTTTCCCGACAGGCACCGATGGGGGTGGATTCGACGGTTCTCGCTCGAGGCGACGGTGATCAAGAAGCTTGTGTCAGGGAGCGGCACCGGTCCTGACCGAAATCTCTTGATCACGCGGTAAGGGGTGGGGGAGGGCCAGGGGTGGGGTTTGCCGGGGCGGCGGGGTGGGGCATTGACGGTGATCCGGTCAGGCAGTAGACCTTGGTGATGGAGGCCCGCGCATGAGCAGAGCACCGCTGTCCCTCGAAGAGTTACGGGCGGCGGTCGCCGCCGGCAAGCTCGACACCGTGGTGCTGGCCCTGGTCGACATGCAGGGCCGGTTGCAGGGCAAGCGGTTCCACGCGCCGTTCTTCCTCGACCAGGTGGTGGAGAACGGCAGCGAGGGGTGCAACTACCTGCTCGCCGTCGACGTCGACATGAACACCGTCGACGGCTATGCGATGTCGAGCTGGGAGCGCGGGTACGGCGACTTCGCCATGGTGCCCGACCTGGAGACGCTGCGCCGGGTGCCGTGGCAGCCGGGGACGGCGATGCTCCTGGCCGACCTGGCGTGGCTGGACGGGTCGGGCCCGGTGGCCGCCTCGCCCCGGCAGATCCTGCGTCGCCAGCTCGACCGGCTCGCCGAGCACGGGCTGACCGCGTACGCGGGCACGGAGCTGGAGTTCGTCCTCTACCGCGACTCGTACGAGGACGCCTGGCGGCGCGGCTACCGCGAGCTGACCCCGGCAAACCAGTACAACGTCGACTATTCGCTGCTCGGCACGTCCCGGGTGGAGCCGCTGCTGCGGCGCATCCGCACCGAGATGGCCGGCGCGGGCCTGACCCCGGAGAGCGCGAAGGGCGAGTGCAACCTCGGCCAGCACGAGATCGCCTTCCGCTACGACGAGGCGGTGGCCTGCGCCGACCACCACGTGATCTACAAGAACGGGGCGAAGGAGATCGCCGCCCAGGAGGGCATGTCGATCACCTTCATGGCCAAGCCGAACGCGCGGGAGGGCAACTCCTGCCACATCCACTTCTCGCTGCGCGACGCCGACGGGCGTTCGGCGATGCTCGGCGACGGGCCCGCCCACCTGAGCGTCACCGGGCAGCGGGTGCTGGCCGGGCTGCTGGACACGATGCGGGAGTTCAGCCTGCTGTTCGCCCCGAACGTCAACTCCTACAAGCGCTACCAGCCGGGGTCGTTCGCCCCGACGGCGCTGCGCTGGGGCACCGACAACCGCACCTGCGCGCTGCGGCTGGTCGGCCACGGCCAGGGCATGCGGGTGGAGAACCGGGTGCCGGGGGCGGACGTCAACCCGTACCTGGCGATCGCCGCCCTGGTGGCGGGGGCGGTGCACGGCATCGAGCGGGAGCTGGAGCTGGGCGAGGAGTGCACCGGCAACGCGTACGACGATCCGGCCGCCGAGCGGGTCCCCAGCACCCTGCGCGACGCGCTGGGCCTGTGGGAGTCCTCGACGATCGCCCGCGCGGTCTTCGGCGACGAGGTCCACGCCCACTACGCCAACATGGCGCGCGTCGAGCTGCGCGCCTTCGACGCCGCCGTGACGGACTGGGAACTCCAACGCGGCTTCGAGCGCCTCTGACCCACCCCTTTTCTCTCCCGCGATCTTGCAGTTGGGGCCCCTGCCATGGGAGCTTGGCGGCATTTGTGGGGGCCGAAACTGCAAGATCGCGGGAGCTGGAGAGGGAGGGCAGGGTGGGGGATGTGACGCGGGTGGTTGATCCCGCCAGCGGGACGGTGGTGGGGGAGGTCGTCGCCACGACGGCCGAGGAGGTCGATGCCGCCGTCGGGCGGGCCGCCGCCGCGTTTCCGCGGTGGCGCGACGTCGCGCCGGGGGAGCGGGCGCGCCTGCTGCGGCGGTTCGCCGCCCTGGTCGACGCGCACCTGGAGGAGCTGGCGCTGCTGGAGGTGCGCAACTCGGGGCACACCATCGGCAACGCCCGCTGGGAGGCCGGCAACGTCCGCGACGTGCTCGACTACTACGCGGGCGCGCCGGAGCGGCTGACCGGCCGGCAGATCCCCGTGCCCGGCGGGCTGGACATCACCTTCCACGAGCCGCTGGGCGTGGTCGGGGTGATCGTGCCGTGGAACTTCCCGATGCCCATCGCCGCCTGGGGGTTCGCCCCGGCGCTCGCCGCCGGCAACACGGTGGTGCTCAAGCCGGCCGAGCTGACCCCGCTGACCGCGCTGCGCCTGGCCGAGCTGGGCCGCGACGCCGGCCTGCCCGAGGACGTGTTCACCGTGCTGCCGGGCCGCGGCGACGTGGTCGGCGAGCGGTTCGTCACCCATCCGGCCGTCCGCAAGGTGTGCTTCACCGGGTCCACCGAGGTCGGCACCCGGATCATGGCCGGCTGCGCCGCCCAGGTGAAGCGCGTGACCCTGGAGCTGGGCGGCAAGAGCGCGAACGTCGTCTTCGCCGACGCCGACCTGGAGCGGGCGGCGGCCACCGCGCCGTACGCCGTCTTCGACAACGCCGGCCAGGACTGCTGCGCCCGGTCGCGGATCCTGGTGCAGCGCCCGGCGTACGACCGGTTCCTGGAGCTGCTGGAGCCGGCCGTGCGGGCGCTGCGCGTGGAGGACCCGGCGCGGGAGACGGCCGAGATGGGCCCGCTGATCTCCGCTGCCCAGCGGGACCGGGTCGCCGGGTACGTCGACGGGGCGCGGGTGGCCTTCACCGGCTCCCGCCCCGACGGCCCCGGCTTCTGGTACGCCCCGACGGTGCTGCTCGCCGACTCCCCGGCCGACCGGCACTGGCGGGAGGAGATCTTCGGCCCGGTCGTGTCGGTGCTCCCGTTCGACGACGAGGCGGACGCGGTCCGGCTGGCCAACGACACCGAGTACGGCCTCTCCGGCTCGATCTGGACCCGGGACGTGGGGCGGGCGCTGCGGATGGCGCGGGCGGTCGAGGCGGGCAACCTCAGCGTCAACTCGCACTCCTCCGTGCGCTACTGGACCCCGTTCGGCGGGATGAAGCGTTCCGGGCTGGGCCGCGAGCTGGGCCCGGACGCGCTGCACGCCTTCACCGACGTCAAGAACGTGTTCATCAGCACCGAGGAGTGAGCGTCATGCAGGGAAGACTGGCGGACCGGGTCGCCGTGGTGACCGGGGCGGGCAGCGGGATCGGGCTGGCCACCGCGCGGCGGTTCGCCGCCGAGGGGGCGCGGGTGGTCTGCGTCGACGTCGACGTGGCGGCGGGCGAGCGGGCCGCGCACGAGGTGGGCGGCGAGTTCGTCGCCTGCGACGTGGCCGACGAGGCGGCCGTGCGGGACCTGTTCGACGGGGTGGCGCAGCGGCACGGCCGGGTGGACGTGGCGTTCAACAATGCGGGCATCTCCCCGCCCGACGACGACTCGATCCTGGAGACGGGCCTGGACGCCTGGGAGCGGGTGCTGCGGGTCAACACGACGAGCGTCTACCTGTGCTGCAAGTACGCGATCCCGCACATGCGCCGGCAGGGCAAGGGCTCGATCATCAACACGGCGTCGTTCGTGGCGCTGATGGGGGCGGCCACCTCGCAGATCGCGTACACGGCGAGCAAGGGCGGGGTGCTGGCGATGACCCGGGAGCTGGGCGTGCAGTTCGCCCGGGAGGGCATCCGGGTCAACGCGCTGTGCCCCGGGCCGATCGCCACCCCGTTGCTGATGGAGTTGTTCGCCGCCGACCCGGAGCGGGCCGCCCGCCGCCTCGTGCACGTGCCGATGGGCCGGTTCGGCCAGCCGGAGGAGATCGCCGCCGCGGTGGCGTTCCTGGCCAGCGACGACTCGTCGTTCATGACGGCCGCGCAGTTCGTGGTCGACGGCGGCATCACCGGCGCGTACGTCACCCCGCTGTGAGGCGCGGCGGGGCCGGCACACACCCCGGCCCCGCCGTCCCGCCATGCGGAATGGCTGTCCCACTTTTCGGTAAGCGGTGCCAGGATGGCGACATGAAGGTTCACGAGGCCATCGACGGGCGGCTGCGCGCGTTCATCGAGGAGCAGCCCGTCTTCTTCGTCGCCACCGCACCCTCCGGGACCGACGGGCACGTCAACGTCTCGCCGAAGGGCATGCGCGGCACCTTCGTCATCCTCGGCCCGCACCAGGTGGCGTGGATCGACTTCCACGGCAGCGGCGCGGAGACGATCGCCCACCTGCGCCAGAACGGCCGCATCACGCTGATGTTCTGCGCCTTCGCCGGACCGCCGAACATCGTCCGGCTGCACGGCCGGGGCACGGCGGTGACGGTGGAGGACGACGGCTTCGCCGAGCGGCTCGCCGACTTCCCCGACCCGCCGGACCTGCACTCCGCCCGCGCGGTGATCACCGTCGACGTCGACCGGGTCAGCGACTCCTGCGGGTACGCCGTCCCCCTGATGCGCTACGAGGGCGACCGGGACCTGCTGATCCGCGCGCACTCCCGCCGCACCGCCGAGGACCTGGTGACCTACCGGGCCACGAAGAACGCCGCGAGCATCGACGGCCTGTCTGTCTTCTGACCCCCGGCGGCGTCCCGCGCGGATGAGACGCGGGTAACCAGCGCATCACGGCGGGGATGCGTTACGTTGCTGGTCCGTCTGGGTACAAGGCGGGTCACGGCGGCGGCGATCATGCGGTCGCCGGGGGTGACGGCCGGCGCGGGAGGATGCATGAGCTCGGCCCAGGGGGGCGAGGACGGCCAGCATCCGTCCGTCGGCACCGTCGAGGAGGCGTTCCCGCCGCTGCTCACGGCCGCGTGCGCCGCCGGCGGCGAGATGGGCGAACGCCTGCTCCGCTTCGACTGGGCGGCCAGCCCGCTCGGCGCCCCGTCCGGCTGGCCGCCGGCGCTGTGCCACGCGGTCGCCATGATGCTCTCCTCCCGGGCGCAGATCGTCATGTTCTGGGGCCCCGAGCACCGCGCCTTCTACAACGACGCCTACCTGCCGACCATCGGCGACAAGCATCCCCACGCCATCGGCCAGCCCGCCCACGAGCACTGGCGGGAGACCTGGGACGTGCTCGGGCCCCTGCTGGGCTCGGTGCACAAGACCGGCGAACCGTACCGGGGCGAGAACCACCCCTTCGTGCTGCACCGGCACGGCTTCCTGGAGGACGTCTACTTCGACATCTCGTACGACCCGATCCGTGCCGCCGACGGCGGCATCGACGGCGTCCTCTGCCTCGTCAACGAGACCACCGGGCGGGTGCTCGGCGAACGCCGGCTGCGCGCCCTGGCCGAGCTGGGCTCCGACCTGGCCGAGGCCGAGAACGTCGCGGCCCTGGGCCGGGCCGCCGCCGGGGTGCTCGACCGGCACCGGGCGGACGTGCCGTTCGCCCTGATCTACCTGCGCGACGACGCCGGGCAGCTCACCCTCGCCGGGCGCAGCGGCAGCGGGCTGCCCGCCCCCGCCGGGCACGGCGCCGACGGTGCCGCCGGGGTGGTCGCGCCGCTGCCGCTCGGCGAGGCGGCCACCGCGACGGTGAGCCGGGTCGCCGACGGCGGGTCCGCCACCACCATCGACGTGGCCGACCTGCTGCCCCACCTCGACGCCGGCGTGGCCGCGCAGGCGCTGGTGCTGCCGGTCACCGCGACCCACGAGCCGATGGGGGCGCTCGTCGTGGGCGTCTCCGCCCGGCTGCCGTTCACCGACGAGTACCGCACCTTCTTCGACCTGATCGCCGCCCAGCTCTCCCGCGCCGTCGGCCGGCAGCGGGCGTACGAGCAGGAGCGGGACCGGGCCGCCGAGCTGGCCGCGCTCGACCGCGCCAAGACGAACTTCTTCGCCAACGTCAGCCACGAGTTCCGCACCCCGCTGACCCTCGTGCTGGGCCCGCTGGAGGAGCTGCTCGCCGACCCGACGCTGCCCGATCCCCACCTCGACCGGCTCACCATGATGCACCGCAACGCGCTGCGCCTGCTCAAGCTGGTCAACACCGTGCTCGACTTCTCCCGCCTGGAGTCCGGCCGGCTGGCCGCCCACTACCAGCCCACCGACCTCGCCGACTACACCGCCCGGCTGGCCAGCACCTTCCGCTCGGCCACCGAACGCGCCGGCCTGCGCCTGGTCGTCGACTGCCCGCCGCTGCCCGCGCCGGTCCACGTCGACCGGGACATGTGGGAGAAGATCGTGCTCAACCTCGTCGCCAACGCGGTGAAGTTCACCTTCGACGGCGAGGTGCGGGTCCGCGTCCGGGCGGTGGACGGCGCGGCCCAGCTGGAGGTCGCCGACACAGGCGTCGGCATCGCGCCCGAGGAGCTGCCGCACGTCTTCGAGCGGTTCCACCGGGTGCCCGGCGTCCGCTCCCGCACCCACGAGGGCACCGGGATCGGGCTGGCGCTGGTCCGGGAGCTGGTGGAGATGCACGGCGGCCGGGCCGAGGCCAGCAGCGTCGCCGACCGGGGCAGCACGTTCACCGTGACCGTGCCGTTCGGTGCCGCCCACCTGCCCGCCGACCGGGTCGCGGCCGACGCGCCGGCCGCGTCGCCGGAGCTGGGGCAGGCCCGGCTCTTCGCGGCCGAGACCGCGCTGTGGACCGGCAGGCCGGGTCGGCCCGGAGCCGGGGAGGTGGCCGGGTCGACCGGCGGAGACCGGGCCGCGGCGGGCCGCATCCTGCTCGCCGACGACAACGCCGACCTGCGCGAACACGTCGTCCGGCTGCTGCGCCCGTCGTGGGAGGTGGTGGCCGTGCCGGACGGCGTCGAGGCGCTGCGCCGGGCCGTGGAGGCACCCTTCGACCTGGTGCTCACCGACGTGATGATGCCCCGGCTCGACGGCTTCGGCCTGGTGACCGCGCTGCGCGCCGACCCGCGTACCCGGCACGTGCCCATCGTGCTGCTGTCGGCCCGGGCCGGTTCGGCGGAGGCCGTCGCCGGCCTCGCCGTCGGCGCGGACGACTACCTGACCAAGCCGTTCTCCGGCGAGGAGCTGATCGCCCGGGTCCGGGCCAACGTCGAGCTGGGCCAGCTCCGGGGGCAGATCATCCGGCGGCTGCGGGCCCTGGCCGACGCCGCCGTCGCCGTGAACACCGCCCGCACCACCGCCGAGGTGCTCCAGGTGGCCGCCCGGCACGCGCTCGGCCTCGCCGAGGCCGCCCGGGTGGTGGTCACCTCCACCGGGGCCCGCTACGAGGCCGACGGCGGCGGGACTGCCGCCGTCGAACCGTCCGTCGTGCTGCCGCTGACCGGCAGCGCCGGGGAGACGCTGGGCGAGCTGCGGGTCTGGGGCCACGCCGAGGACGCCGCGGACCCCGGCCACGCCGCGCTGACCCAGCTCGCCCGGCTGGTCGGCGTGCGGCTGGAGAACGCCCAGCTCTACGAGGCCGAGCACCGCATCGCCACCACCCTCCAGCACAGCCTGCTGCCCCGGTCGCTGCCCCGGCTGCCCGGTGCGGTGGTGGCCAGCCGCTACCTGCCCGGCAGCGCCGACGTCGAGGTCGGCGGCGACTGGTACGACGTGATCCGGCTCGACGACGACGAGCTGGTCCTGGTCATCGGCGACGTCGTCGGCAAGGGCGTGCGGGCCGCCGCCTCGATGGGCCAGCTCCGCAACGCGCTGCGCGCGTACGTGCTGGAGGGCTACGACCCGGGCGAGTCGCTGACCCGGCTCAACCGGCTGGTCGGCTCGGCGGAGCAGCCGTCGTTCGCGACCGTGGTCTGCCTCTGGTTCTCGCCCCGCACCGGCCGGCTCCGCTACGCCAGCGCCGGGCACCCGTCCCCTTTGCTGATCCGAGGAGACGACGTGGCGTTCCTGCACGACCGCGCGCTCGGGCCGCCGGTCGGCGCGATCCCCGGCGCGTCGTACCGGACCGTGGACGACGCGCTGGCCCCCGGGGCCCGGCTGCTGCTCTACACCGACGGGCTGATCGAGGACCGGCAGCTCGGCCTCGACGCGGCCCTCGCGCAGCTGCGCGCCGACGCGGCCGGCGGCGAGCACGTCGCCGACCTGGTCGACACGGTCGTGGAGCGGGTCGCCGCGCGGCCGCTGCGCGACGACGTGGCGGTGCTCGCGCTGGAGGCGGCCGAACCGAACCGGTTCGCGCTGCGGCTGCCCGCCGACCCGACCCGGCTGAGCGTGCTGCGCCGCCGGCTGGAGGACTTCCTCACCGCCCACCGGGTCGGCGAGAACGACCTGTTCGACCTCACCGTCGCGGTCTCCGAGGCCGCCGCGAACGCCATCGAGCACCCGGTCTGCCCGGCCGAGCCGACCATCGGCGTGGAGGTGACCATCGCCGACGGCACGGTGGTGGCGACGGTCCGGGACAGCGGGCAGTGGCGGGAGTCGACCGGCGCGGGCTTCCGCGGGCGCGGACTGGCGCTGATCAGGGCGCTCGGCGACCTGACGGTCAGCCGTACCGCCGAGGGGACGCAGGTGACGCTGCGCCGGCGGCTGCGGGGCTGAGCGCGCCCGGGGCGGGCCTCGCGCCGGGCCGGCCGGGCCGGAGGCGGCTCGCCGACCGGGGCTCGGCTCGCGGGGGCGCGGCTCGCCGGCCGGGGCTCAGGCGGGGGCGACCCAGTCCTGACCGGCCAGGCCGGAGATCTCCAGCACCCGGCGGACCTGCCGCGACGGCAGCACGGTGAGCGCGCCCGGGAAGCGCTGGGCGAGCCGGACCACGGCATGGATCGCCGCCGAGTCGAAGAACGTGACCTCCCGCAGGTCGAGGGTCACCCGACCGGCCGGCTCGCGCAGCGCGGCCTGGAGCATCGTGTCGGCCGTGGCCATGTCCACCTCGCCGACGACCACCACGCGGACGTGGTCGCCGTCGGTCTCCGTGCGGGCGGAGAAGACGGGAGCGGCACCCCCTTGATCCACGCAGAACACGATGGCACAGCGGAAGTGGCTCGGCAACAACCGGTCGGCCGAGGCCACGGGCCGGGCCGCCGCCACCGCCGGGACCCGGCCGCGCCGCCCGCCGCCCGGCCGGCGATAGGCTTGCGCCATGACCGTCCGTGCGCCGCTGACCCCCGGCACGCTCACCCCGACGCGACCGGTGCCGCCCGACATCGTCCGACCGGAGTACGTGGGCAAGAAGCAGCCCCGGCAGTGGACCGGCTCGCACGTGCAGACCCCGGAGACCATCGAGCGGATGCGGGTCGCCGGCCGGCTCGCCGCCCAGGCCACGCAGCTCGCCGGCGAGCACTGCAAGCCGGGGGTGACCACCGACGAGATCGACCGGGTGGTGCACGAGTTCCTCTGCGACCACGGGGCCTACCCGTCGACGCTGGGCTACAAGGGCTTCCCGAAGTCCTGCTGCACCAGCCTCAACGAGGTGATCTGCCACGGCATCCCCGACTCCACCGTGCTGTGCGACGGCGACATCGTCAACGTCGACGTGACCGCGTACATCGGCGGGGTGCACGGCGACACCGACGCCACCTTCTGCGTCGGCGAGGTCGACGAGGAGGCCCGGCTGCTGGTCGAGCGGACCCACGAGGCGATGATGCGGGGGATCAAGGCGGTCGCCCCGGGCCGGCAGATCAACGTGATCGGCCGGGTCATCGAGTCGTACGCCAAGCGGTTCGGCTACGGCGTGGTCCGCGACTTCACCGGCCACGGCATCGGGGAGGCCTTCCACAGCGGCCTCTACGTGCCGCACTACGACAGCCCCCGACCGACCGACGTGATGGAACCGGGCATGACGTTCACCATCGAGCCGATGATCACCCTCGGCACCCACCAGTACGACATGTGGGACGACGGCTGGACGGTCGTCACGAAGGACCGGAAGTGGACCGCCCAGTTCGAGCACACGATCCTCGTCACCGAGGACGGCCACGAGATCCTGACCCTGCCGTGAGCGACACCCCGGCGGCGCTGCGCGAGGCGCACCACGCGGACGTGTCCGGCGGCTGGCTGCGGCCGGCCGTGTTCGGCGCGATGGACGGCCTGGTCACCAACATCGCCCTGATCGCGGGCGTCGGCGGCGGCGGGGTGTCGCCGCACAGCATCGTGCTCACCGGCGTCGCCGGCCTCGTCGCCGGCGCGATCTCGATGGGCCTCGGCGAGTACACGAGCGTCCGGTCGGCCAACGAGCAGGTCGCCGCCGAGGTCGCCAAGGAGCGCCGCGAGCTGGAACGGCACCCGGAGGCGGAGGCCCGCGAGCTGGCCGACGCGTGGGTGGCCCGGGGGCTGTCCCGCGACCTCGCCACGCAGGTCGCCGAGGCGGTGCGGGCCAACCCGGAGGAGGCGCTGCGGGTGCACGTCCGGGAGGAGCTGGGCGTCGACCCGGACGACCAGCCCAGCCCGTGGGCGGCGGCGATCTCGTCGTTCCTGTTCTTCTCGGTCGGCGCGCTGATCCCGCTGCTGACCTATCTGCTCGGCGCCACCAGCCTGTGGCTCGCGCTGGCCGTCGGCGGGGTCGGGCTGTTCGCGGCCGGGGCGATCGTGGCCCGGTTCACCAACCGCGCCTGGTGGAGCAGCGGCGTGCGGCAGCTCCTCCTCGGCGCGGCGGCGGCCGCCGCGACGTACCTGGTCGGCACCCTCATCGGCATCCAGGGCGGCCTGTAGGCAGGCGCGCCGGTCAGCCGGCGAGGAGGTCGTCGACGGTGCCGTCCACGGGGCGGCCCCGGGCGGCCAGCTCCTCGGCCTGCCGGGCCAGCACCGCGCCGACCTCGGTCATGTCCGCACCGGCCAGGCCGGTGCGGCGCACCGCGTCGCCCGGGTCCCGGAAGTAGGTGCGGCCGAGCAGCCCGTTGACCGTGGCCGCCGCGAGCCGGGCCTCGCCGAGCATCAGCAGCGCCTGGTCCGTCTCGTACCACTGCGCGAGCCGGGCGGCCCGGGCGTGCGCGGCGCAGCCCCTGTACCACGCCTGCCGGGCGGCGCCGGTGAACTCCGCCGGCCGGGCCCGGGCGAGCGTGGCCAGGTGCTCGTCGCGCAGGGCCGGCAACCAGCCGGTCGGGTCGTGCAGCGCCCGGGTGGTGACGTACCGGTCGGCGACCAGCGGCCACAGCGCCGTGATCGACCGGGCCCGCTCCAGGTGGTCGTCGGCGGCCGTGACGGTCAGGTCGACCAGCACGCCGTCCACCCGACGGGTCGCCGGTCGCGGCCCCGTGCCGGGCCGGTAGGTGGCGATCAGCAGCCCGACCTCGCCGTCCCCGCCGCCGTCGTCGTCGCCGTGGGCCAGCGGGCCGTGCACCGCCACGGCCAGGACGTCGGCCGGGAAGCGCCGCCGGGCCGCCGCGGCGACCCGCTCCGCCACCGACCACCGGGGGTCGTCCTGGTAAGGCTCCACGCGGCCCCACCCTAGTCAACCGGCGGCGGGACCGCCCGGTCCGCCGCGCCCGGTGCCGGCCCGGTCAGCGGGGCGCCAGGCGGAAGACCCGGATCTCCCGCCCGCCGGCCCGCTCGACGTACGTCTCGTACGCCGGCCACTCGGTGGTCAGCAGCCTCCAGAGCCGGTCACGTTCCGCGCCGGTGGCCACCTCGGCCCGCACCGCCAGTCGTCGCCCCCGCACGTCGACCTCGGCGGTCGGGTCGGCGAGCAGGTTCAGCGCCCAGGCGGGCTGGTGCTGCTGCCCCCAGTTGGAGCCGACCACCACGAAGGCGTCGCCGTCCGGCACGTACAGCAGGGGGTTGCTGCGCGGCAGGCCCGAGCGACGGCCGGTGGTGGTGATGACCAGCGAGGGGACCAGGCCCAGCGCGACCACCCGTCCTTTGGTGAGCCGGCCGACCGCCCGGTCGACGGGGACGAGCAGCCGGATCGTGGCGCCGAACCAGCGGTGATGGCCGAGGCGGCGGGTCAGGGTACCGATAGCGGACACGCGGCCAGTGTGCCGCCTGGGCGGCGGTCAGTCGAGGCGGCGCTCCACGGCCAGCCGGGACCGGGTGAACAGGGCCGCGCCGGCCATCGCCACCAGCGGCACCACCACCAGCACGCCCAGCGTGAGCCACGGGACCAGGATCGGGTACGGCTCCTGCACCGGCCAGGCCGCGGCGATCCGGCGGTTCAGGGCGACCAGGATGATCACCGCCGTGCCCAGCCCGACCACGATGCCCAGCGCCGAGCCGAGCACGGCGATCACCCCGGCCTGGCACAGCGAGAGCACCCGCCGCATCCGGGGGCTGGCGCCCACGGCACCGAGGGTGGACAGGTCCGCGCGCCCCTCGGCGGCGGCGAGGCCGGTGGCGACCGCCGCCGCGCCCACCGTGATCAGGCCGGAGCCGACGGCCAGCACCAGCAGCAGCGACCGCTCGTCGCTGCCCCACGTCCCCCGCTCGACGATCACGTCGAGCCGGCCGAGGCGGCGCAGCTCGACGTCGAGGCGGTCCTGCTGGGCGGTGGTCGGTGCGGCGGCGGTGGCCACCGCGTACCCGATCTGGCGGGTGTCGAGCCCGAGCCGGGCGGCGGCGGCGCGGGACACCGTGAGCTGGTCCACCCCGACGCCGCCGCGCAGCGCGTACCCGGGGACGGTGGCGGTCCCGATCACCGCGGGCTCCGGGGCGTCCCCCACCCGGGTCGCCGTGAGGGTGAGCCGGCCGGCGAGGAGATACCGCTCGTCGGTGACGACCGCGCCGCCGGCCGCCAGCACCCGCCGGGCGGCGGCCACCTCCTCGGGGCCGGCCCCGGTCAGCGCCGCCAGCGCGTCGCCGTCGTCGACGGAGACGGGCACGGAGTAGCCCGTCGGGTATCCGCCCTCCACCCACCCGCTGCAGCGCGGGTCGCTGCGGGCGCGGGCCCGCACGGCCGCGTCGCGCAACTGCTCCACCTGGTACGGGCAGGCCCGCCCGGCCGGCAGTTCCACCCGGACGTCGCACCACTCGCCGTCGCCGAACGGTGCGGGGCAGGCCGGGGCGTCGACCCGGGCCACCGTGCTGCCCGGCAGCGTCGCGGCGACCACCTCGGCGACCCGGGGCACCGGCGGCAGCGGCGTCCCGTCGCCGGGGCCGATGACCATGGCGTGCCCGTACGGCATGGCCGGCAGGTAGCTGGCGTCGGTGCGGGCGCTGTCGCTGGCCACGTAGACGCCGAGGGCGACGCTGCCGGCGACCGCGGCCATCACCGCCGAGATCGCCGGCGCGGCCGAGGAACGGTTGCGGCTGGCGTCGCGCAGCGCGATCCGGGGCGCGAGCGGCAACCACCGGCCGGCCCGGGCGAGCACCCCGACCAGCGTCGGGGTGACGAAGACCAGCCCGAGCTCGCCCAGGACCACCCCGGCGAAGAGCACGACCGTGACACCCCGGGTGGCCCCGAGGGCGGCCACCGCCACGCCGACGACGGCCAGCAGCGCCCCGATCAGCGGCCAGCGCCGCCGGTGCTCCGGCGCGCTGCGTCGCCCGGCCAGCCCGGCCACCACGTCCTGCCTTGCGGCGGTCCAGGCCGGCGCCAGGGCCGCGAGCACCCCGGCCAGCACCGCGACGACGGCGATCGCCGCCAGCGCGGCCGGGAAGACGCGGTACGCCCCGAAGCGCGCCCCGAAGACGTACTCCTCGATGAGCGGCCGGGCCGCGAACGCGCCGGCGACGCCCAGCGCCAGCCCGGCGGCGGCCCCCGCACAGCCCAGCACCACCCCGTCGGCCAGCACGATGCGGCGCAGGTGCGCGGCGTCGCCGCCGGCCACCGCGACCAGGGCGAGGTCGCGGCGGCGACGCCGCACGCCGACGGCGAACGCCGGCCCCACGAGCAGCACCACCTCGAGCAGGCCGAGGCCGGCCACCAGCAGCGCGGTGCCGGTGTCCTCGGCGGTGAGCGCGATGCTCGTGGTGCCGGGCTCCGCCGTGGGGTGCGGCGCCGGGGTGCGGGCGACCACCACGATCCCGCGCGCGTTGAGCCGCTCGGTCAGCCCGGGGCCGGCGTCGGCCGGCAGGTCTACGAGCCAGCTCGACTCGCCGCGCGGGTCGCCCGGTTGATTCGTGGGGGGCAGCGCAACCGTGGGCCGCAGGTTGTCGGGGAACTCCACCACCCCGACCACGGTCCGCTCGGCCGACCCGTCGGCCGGGGCGATCCGGTCGCCGAGCCCCGCGCGCAGCCGACGCAGCGCCGCGCGGTTGAGCCCGACCTCGTCGGCCCCGGTCGGGGGACGGCCGGCGAGCACCCGGCCCTGCCCCCGCAGCAGCGGGTCGGTCAGGTCCAGCAGCCGCCCGTCGACCGTCTCGCGCCGGCCCCCGGCGCGGGCCTCGAACGGCATCCACCAGCGGACCTCGGCGACGCGGCTCCCGGCCGGCAGCAGGGCGGTCAGCTCGTCGGCGGTGACCGGGCGGCTCCGCCCCGGCACGCCGTCGCGCTGGTAGGTGGTGTCGCCCCAGGCGTCCTGCGCCACCGGGCCCTCGGCGACCCAGCGCAGCTCCGCGTCGGCGGCCCCGAGCCGCCGATCGATCCGCTCGGCCCGGCTCAGTTCCGCCATGTCGTAGCTGACGGCGGAGAGGGCCAGCCCCAGCACCGGCAGGGTGATCATCGCGAGCACCAGCGCGGTCCGGCCGCGGGCCCGGCGCGCCTCCCGCCGGGCGATGCGCAGCGCGGCCCGCCACGAGCGCAGCGCCGCCAGCAACCGCCGTACGCGGGCGGGGTGGCGCGCGCTGTTCACCGACCGCTGCCGGCCAGCAGCTGCTCGACACTGCCCAGCGGGGCCGTCGAGTCCACCATGACCCCGTCGCGCAGGAACACCACCCGGTCGGCCCAGCCCGCGTGCCGGGCCTCGTGGGTGACCAGGACGGCGGCGGCCCCCGCGTCGACCCGGCGGCGCAGCAGGCGCAGCACCGCCTCGCCGGTCTGCGAGTCCAGCGCGCCGGTCGGCTCGTCGGCCAGCACGAGCCGCCGCTCGCCGACCAGGGCCCGGGCAATGGCCACCCGCTGCTGCTGCCCGCCGGAGAGCTGGTCGGGGAAGCGGTCGCCCAGCTCGGCGAGGCCCACCTCGGCGAGCGCCGTCCGGGCCGCCCGCCGCCCCTGGCGTACGCCGACGCCGTCGAGTTCGAGGGGGAGCGCGACGTTCTCGGCGGCGGTGAGGCTGCCCAGCAGGTTCAGGTTCTGGAAGATGTAGCCGATCCGCCGGCGGCGCAGCCGGGCCAGCGCGCGGGGGTCCAGCGCGCCGAGCGCCTGCCCCTCGACGCGGATCTCGCCCGCGGTCGGGCCGTCCAGGCCGCCGGCGAGGGCGAGCAGGGTGGACTTGCCGGAGCCGGAGGGGCCCATCACCGCGACCAGCTCGCCGGGGGCGACGGTGAGGCTCACCCCGCGCAGGGCGTGCACGGCGGCGTCGCCGCTGCCGTGGGTGCGGTGCACGTCGCGGACGTCGAGCACGGCCGTGGTCGCCGGCCCGTGCGGGTCGTCGCCGGGGCGGGCGGCCGCGTCGGGGCCGGCCCGGTCGACGGGCCTGCCCTGGTCCGCCGGGCCGCCGGGGCCGTGGTGCGGGTCGGGCGGGTCGGGGCGGGTCGTCGGCGCGCCGCCCGTCCCGCTCATCGCCGCGCCTCCTCGCCGTCCCGGTCCGCCTCCGCCGGCCGCCCCGGACCGGCCCGCCCGCCGGGCCCGGGGGCGGGCCGGTGCCGGACGAGGCTCGTCTCGCAGTGGTCCAGCCAGCGGATCTCCGCCTCGGCCTGGAACACCATCGCGTCCAGCACCAGCCGCCAGGGCAGGTCCTCGGGGCGGTCGCTGGCGTACTTCAACCGGGTGAACTCCTGCAACGCCCGCATGGTCGCGGTGCGCTGGGTCTGCACCACCGCCCGCACGTCGACCCCCGGGGTGGTCAGGGCCAGGGCGAGCTTGATCGCCAGCTCGTCGCGGGGGCGGTCGGTGCGGCTGATCGGGGTCGCGAACCACAGCGCCAGGTCCGCCCGCCCGGCGTCGGTGATCTCGTACGGTCGCTGTCCCGCCTCGCTCTCCGGCAGCGGCCGGACCAGCCCGTCCCGCTCCAGCCGGGAGAGGGTGGTGTAGACCTGCCCGATGTTCAGCGGCCAGGTCGAGCCCGTCGACTCCTCGAACGCGGCCCGGAGCTGGTAGCCGTACATCTGGCCGCGTTCGAGGAGCGCGAGCAGGCCGTGACGGATGGACATGGCTCCGAAGTATGCATACCTGGTATGCCGCCCGCAATCGCGGGTCCCGCCGGGGCGACCAGCGCAAACGCTGCGGTCCCGGTCAGCGCGGTCAGGTGGGGCGGCCGGGGAAGGCCACGGTGACGGGAGTCACCCCGGCGGTGCGTCGCCACCGGGTGGCCCGGACCGCGCAGTCGGTCAGCGCCGCGAGGGCCCGGTTGCGGTCCTCGCCCGTGGTGTGCGGCAGCGCCGCGCGCCAGAAGGCGGCGGTGCGTTCCTCCACCTCCACCGCCAGCCGCAGCGCGCTCGCGGTGTCGGTGACGGGGAACGGCAGCGTGTATCCGGCCTTGTCGGCGGGGACGGTGCCGCCGGCCGCGCTGAGCTGGAGCACCAGCGCGTCCCGCCGGGACCGGTGCGCCGCCTCGGCGCGGCGGGCGGCCGTGCGGGCGGCGTCGGCGAGGCGCACCCCGATCACCCCGTACGCCCAGACCGCGGCGTACTCGGCGGTGAGCGCGCCGCCCAGGGCCTCGGCCGGGCCGGACGGTGCCTGGCGGTGTCTCACTTCAGCGCCTCCACGTGGGTCGCCCGCGCGGCGGCGATCGAGCCCACCAGGGCGGCCCGGTCGGCCGGGGCCTCGGCACAGAGCTTCGCGGCCGCCTCGCGCCCACCCTGCTCGGCCTCGCGCAACGCGGCCAGCACCGCCGCCCGGTCGCCGCCGGTGGTGGCCTCCGGCGACGGCCCCGGCGAGGCGGCCGGGCGGCCCGTCAGCTTCGCCAGTTCGGCGGCGTGCGCCTCGTGGGCGTCGGCGATCGGGGTGAGCAGCGGGGCCAGGCCCGGGTCGGCGGCCAGGGCGGCGCGGTGTCGGGCGGCCAGCTCGCGGGCCTGCGTGGCGAGGGGTTCGAGCGGGTCGGGGGCCTGGTCCTGCCGGTCGCCCCGGTCGAGAAGGTCACAGCCGGTCAGCGGCGCGACGGCCCCGCCGAGCGCCAGGAGCGCGCCCGCGCGCAGGAGGTTTCGCCGGGAATGCCCGAGTGCTCGGTCGTGCGGTGTCGTTCTGCGCCTTGCCACCGGACAAGTCAACACCATCGGAGCGGACACGTGGGTCAGGGGCGTCGGTGCGCCGCCCGGCCCGCCGCGCCGCAGGCGCGTTACGCTCTGCGCAGCCACCGGCGCGTCTGCCCCGGTGGCGTGCCGGCATGGCGTCCCGACCGGGCGTCGTCGTTCACGAAGGGGTGCGCCAGATGACGCAACGGGGCCGTACCACCAGGTCGACGGGGCCGACGGGGAGACCCCGACGCGCCGACGGCCCTCGTGGTGGTGACCGCGTCGGCGGCCCCCGGGTGGACCTCGCCGCGCGGCGGTCGCGGTTGCGCGCGGTGATCGAGCCGGTGGTCAACGGGGCCGGGTACGACCTGGAGGACGTCTCCGTCTCCCGGGCCGGCCGCCGGCACGTGGTGCGGGTCATCGTCGACGCCGACGGCGGGATCAGCCTGGACGCCGTCGCCGACGTCTCCCGGGCCGTCTCCGCCGCGCTCGACGCGGCCGAGGAGTCCGGCGGCGACATCCTGGCGGGCGAATACCAGCTGGAGGTCAGCTCCCCCGGGGTGGACCGCCCGCTCACCCTGCCCCGGCACTGGCGGCGCAACGTCGGCCGGCTGGTGAAGGTGACGGTCCGGGCCCCGCTGCCCGGGCAGCGCGCCGAGCAGCCCGCCGGCGACCGGCAGGTCACCGGCCGGGTGGTCGAGGCCGACGACGAGCGCGTGGTGCTGGAGACCGACTCCGGCCGCGCGGAGTTCGCCCACGCCGAGCTCGGCCCCGGCCGGGTGCAGGTGGAGTTCCACCGCCTCGACGAGGTGGCCGACGACGAGCTCGACGAGGTCGCCGACGACGAGTCCGGCGACAGCTCAGACATTGACGACATCGACGACGAAGATGATGTGGAGGACGAGGAGAGGTGAACATCGACCTCGCGGCGCTGCGCGCACTCGAGCGCGAGCGGGAGATCCCGTTCGACACGATCCTCGCGGCGATCGAGACCGCGCTGCTGACCGCCTACCGGCACACCGACGGGGCCGAGCCGCACGCCCGGGTCGAGATCGACCGCAAGACCGGCGCGGCCCTGGTCTACGCCCAGGAGCTGGACGACGACGGCACGGTGGTGCGGGAGTGGGACGACACCCCGCACGACTTCGGCCGGATCGCGGCCATGACCGCCAAGCAGGTGATCCTCCAGCGGCTGCGGGAGGCCACCGACGAGGTGCACTTCGGCGAGTACGTCGGCCGCGACGGCGACCTGGTCACCGGCGTGGTGCAGGCGCACGAGGCGCGCAGCGAGAAGGGCATCGTCAGCGTCGACCTGGGCAAGCTGGAGGGCGTGCTGCCGCAGTCGGAGCAGGTCCCCGGCGAGCGGTACGCCCACGGCGAGCGGATCCGCTGCGTCGTGGTGCACGTCGCCAAGGGCATGCGCGGCCCCCAGATCACCCTGTCCCGGTCCCACCCGGCGCTGGTGAAGAAGCTGTTCGCCCTGGAGGTGCCGGAGATCGCCGACGGCACCGTGGAGATCGGGGCCATCGCCCGGGAGGCCGGCCACCGCACGAAGATCGCGGTGCGTTCCACCACGCCGGGCGTCAACGCCAAGGGTGCCTGCATCGGCCCGATGGGGCAGCGGGTCCGCGCCGTGATGAGCGAGCTGCACGGCGAGAAGATCGACATCATCGACTGGTCGGACGATCCGGCGACCTTCGTCGGCAACGCGCTCTCGCCGGCCAAGGCGCTGCGGGTCGAGGTGGTCGACCTGGCCACCCGGACGGCCCGGGTGACCGTGCCGGACTTCCAGCTCTCCCTCGCGATCGGCCGGGAGGGGCAGAATGCCCGGCTTGCCGCCCGATTGACCGGTTGGCGGATCGACATCCGCTCGGACGCGGAGCAGGCGACGACGGCCGCGCGGGGCGGGGCTGATCACGTCCGGGAGCCGGGCGGCGCGATCTCGGGCAGCTAGGGGTAGACTTCTTCCAGTGGTACGACGCGCGCTGCCGGAGCGCACCTGTGTGGGCTGCCGGCGACGTGCGCCGGCCAGCGAATTGCTGCGGATCGTCGCGGTCGGCGACGAGGCTGGTCACAGCCTCCGGCCCGATCCGGCTCGCAGGCTGCCGGGTCGGGGAGCGAACATGCACCCGGATCCGGCCTGCTTCGCGCTGGCAGTGCGCCGCCGTGCCTTCGGGCGCGCGTTGCGCGTCACCGGGGTCGTCGACCACGGTGTGCTGGCCGAGCACGTCGATGCGCCAACCACTACGTCCGGTCATCCCGACCGGGCGAGGGTCGCTAGCAAGGTAGGACGACCGACATGAGCACACGATGAAGTCCCTGAAATGACCAGGCTTCAAGTGCAGGAGTGAGGTCGCTGCGGGTGCTGCCCGCACGACCTCGGAGTGAGGAGTGCAGTGGCAGGTAAGGCCCGCGTACACGAGCTTGCCAAGGAGCTCGGGGTCGAAAGTAAGACAGTTCTCGCCAAGCTGAAGGAAATGGGCGAGTTCGTGAAGTCCGCGTCCAGCACCGTCGAGGCGCCCGTCGCCCGTCGGCTGCGCAACGCCTTCGTCGCCTCCGCCGGCTCGCCGGCACCGTCCGCCCCTTCGGCGGCCAACCAGAGCCCGACGTCGACCCCGACTCCGACGCCGTCCCCGACCCCGGGTGCCCCCCGGGTCACGGCGAAGCCGATGCCGCCCCGGCGGCCCGGCCCGCCGACCCCCGGACCGAAGCCCAAGGGCCCGGTCCCCGGCCCGCCGCAGCCGGCGACCCCGGTCGCCAAGCCGGCGAGTGCCCACGACATCGAGGTGGCCGCCGCCGAGGCGCGCGCCGCCGCGCTGAAGGCCGAGCAGGAGGCCGCGGTCAAGGCCGCCCAGGCCGCCCGCCAGCAGCAGCGTGAGAACGTCCGCCGGGAGCCTCCGGCGGAGGGCGGTCCCCGTCCCGGCCCGCGTCCCGGTCCGGGCGCGATGCCGCCCCGCCCGGGTTCCCCGGCCGCCGGTCGCCCCGGTGGCCCGGGTCAGGGCCAGGGCCCCGGCGCCCGGCCGGGCGGTCGTCCGCCGGCGCGCGGCGCCGGTAACAACCCGTTCGGCATCCAGGGCGGTCAGCAGCAGCAGCGGCCCCCGGCCGCCGGTGCCGGTGGCCCCCGGCCCAGCCCGGCGGGGATGCCGCCGCGGCCGAGCCCGGCCTCCATGCCGCCCCGGCCCAGCCCGGCGTCCATGCCGAGCCAGCGTCCCGGCCGGCCCGGTGGCCCCGGTGGCCCCGGCGCGGGTCGTCCCGGCGGTGGCGGCGGAGCCGGTCGTCCCGGTGGCGGCGGTGGCTTCCGCGGCGGTCCCGGTGGCGGCGGCGGTGGCGGTGGCTTCCGCGGCGGTCCCGGTGGCGGCGGCGGTGGCGGTGGCTACCGTGGCGGTCCCGGTGGCGGCGGCGGTGCCCCCGGCGCCGGTGGCGGTTTCCGGCCGGGTGGCCCGGCCGGCGGCGGTGGCCGTCCGGGTGGTGGCGGTCGCGGCCGTGGCGGCGGCGCCGCGGGTGCCTTCGGGCGTCCGGGCGGCAAGCCGACGCGGGGTCGCAAGTCCAAGAAGCAGCGCAGACAGGAGTTCGACAACCTGTCGGCCCCGACCATGAGCTCGGGTGCCCCCCGGGGTCAGGGTCAGGTCGTCCGGCTCTCCCGTGGCGCGTCGCTGTCGGACTTCGCCGACAAGATCAACGCCAACCCGGGTTCGCTGGTCCAGGAGATGTTCAACCTGGGCGAGATGGTCACCGCGACCCAGTCCTGCTCCGACGAGACCCTGCTGCTGCTGGGTGAGCACCTCGGCTTCGACGTGCAGATCGTCAGCCCGGAGGACGAGGACCGCGAGCTGCTCGCGCAGTTCAACATCGACCTCGACGCCGAGGTCGCGGAGGACCGCCTGGTCAGCCGTGCGCCGGTCGTGACCGTCATGGGTCACGTCGACCACGGTAAGACCAAGCTGCTCGACGCGATCCGCAAGGCGAACGTGGTCGCGGGCGAGGCCGGTGGCATCACCCAGCACATCGGCGCCTACCAGGTCCACGTCCCGCACGAGGGCGAGGACCGGGCGGTCACCTTCATCGACACCCCGGGTCACGAGGCGTTCACCGCCATGCGTGCCCGTGGTGCCCAGGTCACGGACATCGTGGTCCTGGTGGTGGCGGCCGACGACGGCGTGATGCCGCAGACCATCGAGGCGCTCAACCACGCCAAGGCGGCGGACGTGCCGATCGTGGTGGCGGTCAACAAGGTCGACAAGCCGGAGGCCAACCCCGACAAGGTCCGCCAGCAGCTGACCGAGTACGGGCTGGTCGCCGAGGAGTACGGCGGCGACACCATGTTCGTCAACGTGGCCGCGAAGCCGGGCATCGGCATCGACGAGCTGCTCGAGGCCGTCCTGCTCACCGCCGACGCGTCGCTGGAGCTGACCGCTCCGATCGACGGGCCGGCGCAGGGTGTGGCCATCGAGGCCCACCTGGACAAGGGCCGGGGCGCGGTCGCGACGGTGCTGGTGCAGAAGGGCACCCTGCGGGCGGGCGACTCGATCGTCGCCGGTGGGGCGCACGGCCGGGTCCGGGCGATGCTCGACGAGAACGGCAACCAGGTCGCCGAGGCGGGCCCCGCCCGTCCGGTGCTGGTGCTCGGTCTCACCGCGGTCCCCGGGGCGGGCGACACCTTCCTCGCGGCGGCCGACGACCGCACGGTGCGGCAGATCGCCGAGCAGCGGCAGGCACGGCGGCGGGCGGCGTCCTTCGCCAACTCCCGCGGCCGGGCCACCCTCGAGACGCTCATGGAGCAGCTCAAGGAGGGCGAGAAGACCTCGCTCAACCTGGTGCTCAAGGGCGACGTCTCCGGTTCCGTGGAGGCGCTCGAGGACGCGCTGTTCAACCTCGACATCCCCGAGGAGGTCCAGCTCCGGATCATCCACCGGGGAGTGGGCGCGATCACCGAGAGTGACGTCATGCTCGCGAGCGCCTCGTCCGAGGCGGTCACGATCATCGGCTTCAACGTGCGGGCCGCCAACAAGGTCCGCGAGATCGCCGACCGCGAGGGCGTGGAGATCCGGTACTACACCGTCATCTACCAGGCCATCGAGGAGATCGACGCCGCGCTCAAGGGGCTGCTCAAGCCGGAGTACGAGGAGGTCGAGCTGGGCAGCGCGGAGATCCGCGACGTGTTCCGCTCGTCCAAGGTCGGCAACATCTCCGGCTGTATCGTCCGGTCGGGCATCATCCGCCGCAACGCCAAGGCGCGGCTGCTGCGGGACGGGTCGGTCGTGGCGGACAACCTCACGATCAGCTCCCTCAAGCGGTTCAAGGACGACGCGACGGAGGTCCGCGAGGGCTTCGAGTGTGGTCTGACGCTGGGCGGTTACAACAACGTCCAGGTCGGCGACGTCATCGAGACCTTCGAGATGCGGGAGAAGCCGCGCGCCTGACGCGTCCGACGCACTGATCGAGGGGTTTACGCCCGCAACGGCGTAAACCCCTTGATCATGCGGGGGTCACCGCGGGTATCGTCCGGGGCGATGTTCACCGGAACCGTGGTCTTCGACCTGCTGCTGCCGGGCGACTCCCGGTCGCTCAAAACCAAGAGATCCTACGTACGGCCGATCGTGGCGGCGCTGCGCCGCTTCGAGGTGTCGGCCGCCGAGGTGGGGGCGCTCGACCTGCACGGTCGGGCGGAGATAGCCGTGGCCGTGGTGGCCGCGGAGGGCGCACACGTGCGCGAGGTGCTCGACTCCTGCGAGCGCCTCGTGGCGGGCCGCCCGGAGGTCGAGCTGCTGTCGGTCCGCCGACGCCTGTACGGCGACGACGACTGACCGTGCGGCGGTGCCGCCCGGGACCGGCGGCCGGCCCGATCGCGAAGGTAATGTTCGAACTGTTGGCCGGTCGGATCCGGC
>NZ_JAHWGR010000055.1:0-33534 GCF_020873825.1 Micromonospora sp. DH13 | reverse complement strand
GCCGCCGAGGGCTGCGGAAGTGGAGCAGCGTTCTTCTTGTCTGCCATGACGTGGTCCTTCCCGGACAGGATCAACGTCCTGTCCAACGGACCACACCCAGGCCAAACACGGAAAACTACGCAGTCCCGGCCCGGGCAGCCGATCACGTTCCTGAGTGAGCGTTTCGCATGTGTGTCAGTCGGGTGTGTTGAAGGTGCGGCGTTGTTGGCGGGTGGCGGGTCCGCTTCGGGTGAGGCGGCCGAGCATGCCGGCGATCGCGGCCCAAGGGATCATGGCTTCCGAGGTTGCCGGTTGGGTTTCGTAGTCGCGGGCCAGTCGGCGGTGGTGCATGAGCCAGCCGATGGTGTTGGGTCGGGTCCGGGCGCGGTGCCTGGATTGCTCCAGGTCCGTTTCCCGGACCCGCCCGCCGAACCCGGCGTGCGACTCTCACCGCACCGGGCTCTCCACGAGGTCATGCCGTTGGGGGTGGGCTTGTCGGCGTGGGCTGCCAGGGATTCGGGATCTTGGTGCCGCGATAGCGGTATCGGGTCACGGAGACCTTCGCTATCTTGAACAACTCGACCCCGTCGAAAACGATCGGCCGCCACCCTTGCGGGGTGCGCAGCCATCGCTGGATGGCTCTCCAGGTCATGCGGTTGCGGCGCATCACCCAGTTGATCACTCGCCACCAGATGAAGTTCTGCAGGTGGGAGAAGGTGTGCTTGGCGACCGCGTGCTTGAAGTAGTTAGCCCATCCACGCTGGATGTAGTTGATCCTCACCAGCGTTTCCCGGTAGCTCATGTGCGACAACCGGCGGGTCAGTGACTTGATCTTCCGTTTCAGCGCCTGGACCGGCTTGTCGGCGATGAACGTGTAGACATGCCACTTGCTCGTCCCTCGTTTCCGCTGCCAGACGATGCGGAAGCCGAGGAAGTCGACCCCGTCGGCAAGGTGGGCGATCCTGGTCTTGGACTCCGACAGGCGCAGGCCCATCGTCGCCAGGACGGTGCTCACCTGGTCTCGCAGGTCCTCGACGTGTTCCTGGTTGCCGTGGACCAGGACGAGGAAGTCGTCGGCGTAGCGGACCAACTGCCACGTCGCCAGTCCTTTGGCGCGCCGTTGCCTGCGCTGCTGGCCGGTGCCCGCTGCCGCCCATTGCTCGGCGAAGAACTCGTCGAGAACCGACAACGCGATGTTGGCCAGCAGTGGTGAGAGGATCCCTCCTTGGGGTGTGCCGGACGTGGTCTCGTTCCGCTCGCCGAGCTCAGTCATGATCCCGGCCTTGAGGAACGCCTTCACCAACGTGAGCACCCGCTTGTCCTTCACCCGCGCTCGCACCCGGCCCATCAGAGCCGGGTGGTCGATACGGTCGAAGCACGCCTCGATGTCCGCGTCCAGCACCCACCGGTAACCGGCGGTGGCCAGATGATGGATCTCGGCGATCGCGTCGTGCGCGCGCCGGTTCGGCCGGAACCCATACGAGCAAGGCCGGAAGTCCGCCTCGAAGATGGGCTCCAGGACCAGCTTCAGCGCCGCCTGGACCACACGGTCCGTGATGGTCGGTATCCCGAGCCGGCGTAGCTTTCCGCCGGTCTTGGGGATCATCTTCTCCCGTACTGGTAGCGGCCGGAACGTGCCGGCCTTCAGCAGGAAACGGACATGGTCCAGGAACACCTCGGGCCCTGCCATGCTCACGTGCACGGCGGTGACGCCGTCCACGCCAGCAGTGCGGGCTCCGGCATTCCCGGCGACCCGTTGCAACGCCACGACCAGCGTGGCCGGGTCGCTGACGAAGTTGTAGACATCGTCAAACCGGCGACCGTGGTCGGCCACCGCCCAACGGTGCAGCTTGGTCTGCATCTCCCGTACCCGTATCCCGGCCTCCTGCGGAGACGGCCACGTGACGGCGGTATCCACCACCGTGTCTTCGTATGACAGCGGTATCTTGAGATGCTGGAGCGGATCACATCTTCCGCTCCAGCATCTCAAGCCCTCAAACAAGAATACCGGAAGGTAATTCCTGCATACCCACAACGCATCGCAAAAGCTGCGCCTTACCGAAGTTCATAGGCTCGGATAAGGTGTGGCCTCTCGCCAAGGAGAGCCTCTAAGCTAGCATCGTTCCACACCTCGATACTCGGTCGCCCACTTCGCGCGTTATGTCGCTCAATCCAGGTCACAGCATCCGCCGTGAATCTGCCGCTTGTTGCGATCACAAGGACGTCGAATGGTGGATCTTGCCAATGCTCCAGACTTACTACCGCCTGATTCACATCCACGTCGCGAACGGAAGTCGAAAGCCAGTGCTTGCACTGAATGGCAACCCTTTGCGAACTGTGCCCGCTCAACGGGTCTTTGCGCAGACGAACCGCACTTACGTCCCGACCGTGATCCGGGGCATTAGTATGCATCAACCAATCAACGTTCTCATATCCATCTGTCTCCACAACCAGCTGGAAGATGAGCCGCTCAAACGTGGCCGAGTCAATTTTTCCCCATGAAAGCTCAAGTCCCGCTCGCCTTAGAGGAAGATCAAGCGGCGAATAAGACATCGGGTCGTCGAGCCCCAGCGCCCTGGAGAAAAGAATGTGCGACAAGGTGGATAGCGGCAAACGTGAGTCCCTCTGGTAGACGCTCACTTGCCAACCCTGAGCGTAGGCCCGGTCCACCTCTGCCGAGATCCTCGTTACCGCACTATTAGCAGCTTGCTTTACGGGAACCCGCTCTCTCGCAAGGTATGCAGCGCTCTCCTTTGCGGATCGCCAGATAAAATAGAATACCTGCCCGATAGAGAACCACTTAAGCGCGCGCCGGAGCACATCGTCCGTCTTCTTCCCTGGAGTAAAATCCAGACCATGACGCCCGAGCATATGAACCAAATACGCTTTACACTCAGCGACGGCTAGGTCTGTCCAGAATTCAGAGAACTGGCTAGTCCAGCGATCCGGCCAATCCTCCCGAGAGACAACGCCAGCGAAACTCTTTAGATACCCGTCCACCCGTTCCTCAAGCGAGCCACTACCCGACAGGTAGTAAGAAACAAGTGCCGGATAGTGAGAGTCCCCTAGAGTTCCATCATCGTTCCAGACGAAGGCATCTCGCGACGACGAAGGGTGCAGTCGCAACAGCCCCAAGTTTGTTAGTGAGCTAAGCAGAGAGAAGTCATAATCGAAGGTTGGGGTATACCGATCGGTACGTCCAACCAAGGGAACAGTAATTCCACGCGAGCACTCTTCAGCATCTTCAAGGAGCGCCGCTAGTGCGAATGCCACCGGCATATCTAGATGCTCAGCACGAGGCGTCAGTTCATCTTCTACGACTGCGAAGCGGTCGAGGATGATTGCAGCGAAGGCTTCCTCTTCGCGCTGGCGTTGCTCCGCCTGCCTTCGCTGCTCCTCTTCCTTGCAACCCCGACACGGATGGTTCGCGTAGCGAGCGCCTTCTGTCCACTGTGCCCGTGACCTGTAAACGAAGCCCTCACCGCAGTGGCTACAGCGACGGTCCAACGAGACGGCATTGCAAGCTTCGGAAACGATCCTACTTACCTTGAAGGGCTCATTGAACCGCTCGCCTAGAACCTTGACGGTGTAGAGAAACGTACCGTCTTCCCTCGTGGCCCAGTACATTGAGCAGAGTTCAGCAAGGTGCTCATGCTCCGGATGGAGCTTGACCTCGAACCCTGGCACAAGCCCTCCCGCCCCCCGGAGCGACTCTCATTCAGGGGCACTGCGGCCACCTTGGGTCCCCAAGTGGTCCCCCAACAGTCAAGGTCAGGACGTCTCCTATGCACGGAAAGACACTCCTGACCTGCTGCTTCACACCGTCGGGACGGCCGGATTCGAACCGACGACCCCTTGACCCCCAGTCAAGTGCGCTACCAAGCTGCGCCACGTCCCGATGCTCCCGCGAGGCACTTGCTCCCTGCGACAGCCGGTACAGCTTAACGCACGATCTTCCGCACGCACGCATCGGCCCCGCCCCCGATTGCCGACCCGCACACCCGCTAGAGCATCCTAGGAGGATAGGGGGAAGCCTTTCCGACGGGCGGTGATCGGATCTCGGGCCCCACGCACCGTAGGGCGTGTCAGATTGGCCGGGCGGGCACCATTCACTGGGCGTGAGTCCATGCCAGGCCGCCCATGCTTCCCGCCCGGCCTCGGCGCTCCACCCGCCCAGCGCCCGCCGCACCTCCGCCACCCGCCGCGCATTCTCGCCTGCCACGTCACGGGCCTTCTGAACGTAGATAGTTGCTGTTCGTCCGCGACGACAACTGTCCACGATCACAGCGGTAGGGGTTTGGCGCCATCGGCGGGAGCAGGGGCGTACGGGGTGGAGGCCGGGCATCCCCGAAGACGTAGGGACGCAGGCCCGGCCCGGCTCGAAGGACAGGCAGGAGCGCGCCGACCCGGGATAAGGACGCGAACGGCACGTTGAGCCAGCTGAGGACGCAGACGGCACAGCAGCCGGACGAAGACGTAGACGGCCCGCCATGCCAGACAAGGGCACAGATGGGCACACCAAGGCACCGGGCACACGCCCGGCCCCGCTACGCGGGGCCGGGCGTGTTCGCCGAGGGTGGCGTCAACCGGCGGCAGGTGGATCAGGGGAAACGGACAAGCAGGCAGGGCGCGAGGGGAACAGGAGGCGGTACGCCGTCAGCCGTGCGCCTTGCCCCGACCGCCCGGACCGAGCTTCTTGCGCGGGCGTACCGAGATCTCCACCGGGCTGCCCTCGAAGCCGAACTCCTCGCGGAGCTTGCGCTCGACGAACCGCTGGTAGCCGGCGTCCAGTGGCGCGGTGGTGAAGAGCACGAACCGCGGCGGGGCGACCCCCGCCTGGGTGGCGAAGAGGATCTTCGGCGCCCGGCCGCCGCGCACCGGGTGCGGGGTGGCCTGCACCAGAGCCGTCAGCCAGGAGTTGAGCTGCGCCGTGGGCACCCGGGTCTCCCAGCTCGCCAGGGCCTTGCGCAGCGACGGGGCGAGCTTGTCGACCGCCCGGCCGGTCTTGGCCGACAGGTTGATCCGCAGCGCCCACGGGATGCGGCGCAGCTCGCGCTCGATCTCCTTGTCCAGGTAGTACCGGCGGTCGCCGTCGACGAGGTCCCACTTGTTGAAAGCGATGACCAGGGCCCGACCGGCCTCGGTGACCATGGACAGGATCCGCTGGTCCTGCTCGCTGATCGGCTCGCTGGAGTCGAGCAGCACCACGGCCACCTCGGCGGCTTCGATCGCCCCCGCGGTGCGCAGGCTGGCGTAGTACTCGGTGCCGCTGGCCTTGCCGACCCGCTTGCGCAGCCCGGCGGTGTCGACCAGTTGCCAGGTTTCCCCGCCGATCTCGACGAGGCTGTCCACCGGGTCGACGGTGGTGCCGGCGACGGAGTCCACGACCGCCCGCTCCTCGCCGGAGAACCGGTTGAGCAGGCTGGACTTGCCGACGTTGGGCCGGCCGACGAGGGCCACCCGGCGCGGGCCGCGAGGGCGGTTCTCCACGATCGTCGGGGCCTCCGGCAGCGCCTGGAGGATCCTGTCGAGCAGGTCGCCGGAGCCCCGGCCGTGCAGTGCCGAGATCGGGAACGGCTCGCCGAGGCCGAGCGACCACAGCGAGGTCGACTCCATCTCGATGGTGGTGTTGTCGGCCTTGTTGGCCACCAGGATGACCGGCTTGGCGCTGCGCCGCAGCATCTTGACGGCGGCCTCGTCCACGTCGGTGGAGCCGACCATGGCGTCGACCACGAACAGCACCACGTCGGCGGTGGCGACGGCGATCTCGGCCTGCGCGGCGATCGCCGCGGCGCGGTCCTTCGCGTCCGGCTCCCAGCCGCCCGTGTCGACGACCGTGAACGCCCGGCCGGACCACTGCGCGTCGTAGGGAACCCGGTCCCGGGTCACCCCGGGGATGTCCTCGACGACCGCCTGCCGGCGGCCGATGATGCGGTTGACCAGGGTGGACTTGCCGACGTTGGGACGGCCGACGACGGCCACCACCGGCACCGGGCCGGTCGGCTCCTCGGTGTCCGCGTCCGGCTCGCGCAGCTCCACCCAGCCCTCGTCTGTGGTCACGCCACGCCCCGCTCGGTCAGCAGCGCGCGCAGCCGGTCGACGACCTCGTCGATGCCCAGCTCCGTGGTGTCCAGCACCACCGCGTCGGCGGCCTGCTGCAACGGGTCGGCCTTGCGGGTCGAGTCGAGCCGGTCGCGACGGGCCAGGTCGGCGGCGGTGGCGGCCACGTCGGTGGCGTCCTCCGCGCTGCGCCGCTGGGCGCGCGCGGCCTCGGAGGCGGTCAGGTAGACCTTCAGGTCCGCGTCGGGGGCGACGACCGAACCGATGTCGCGGCCCTCGACGACGATCCGGCCGGCCTTCGCGATCAGCTCCCGCTGCCGGGCCACCAGCAGGGCCCGCACCGACGGTACGGCGGCCACGGCGGAGACCGCGCCCGTGACCTCGGGGCCCCGGATCTCGGCGTCGACGGTCACGCCGTCGGCGGTCACGGCGTACCCCTGGGGGTCGGTGCCGATGCGCAGGTCGACCTCGGCGGCGACCTTGCCCACCGACTCGGCGTCGGTCAGGTCGACCCCGGAGCGCAGCACGGCCCAGGTGATCGCCCGGTACATCGCGCCGGTGTCCAGGTAGCGGGCCCCGAGGCTCACGGCGAGCCGCCGGGAAACGGTGGACTTACCCGAACCGGACGGCCCGTCCACAGCGACCACGCAGCGCCCGGCCCGTACGTTTTCCTCCACCGTGATCCTCCTCAGCCCGTGCCTCGCGGGGCCCGGCGGCCCGTCGCGAGCGGTTTGTCGTCGTCGTCAATCATGCCCGCGGCCCGTCGAGGGGCCGCGCGCGACGCCGTCGGTGGCGACCCACGCCACCGTGCGTCCCGTCCGGGACGTCACGGAAGCCTACCTGTTGGGGTACCCCGTCCTACGGGGTCAGTCACCCACCGCCTTGAACAGGGCGGCGACCTCGGCGTTGGTGAGCCGCCGGGTGCGACCGGCGCGCAGGTCGCCGAGGCGGATCGGCCCGATCGAGGTACGCACGAGGCGCGACACCGGGTGCCCGACCTCGGCGAGCAGGCGTCGGACGATGTGTTTGCGCCCCTCGTGCAGGGTCAGCTCCACCTGGGCGGTCTTGCCCAGGGTGTCCACCACCTTGAAGGAGTCGACGGTGACGGGGCCGTCCTCCAGCTCGACGCCGGCGGCCAGCCGCTTGCCGAGGTTGCGTGGGATCGGCCCGGCCACCTCGCACAGGTAGGTCTTCGGCACCCCGTACGACGGGTGGGTGAGCCGGTGGGCGAGGTTGCCGTCGTTGGTGAGCAGCAGCAGGCCCTCGCTTTCGGCGTCGAGCCGCCCGACGTGGTAGACCCGCTGCTCCACCCGGTGGCCGATGAAGTCGGACAGGGCGGTGCGGCCCTTCTCGTCCGCCATGGTGGAGACGACCCCGCGGGGCTTGTTCAGGGCGAGGTAGACCAGCCGGGTGTCGGCCTGGAGGCGCTCGCCGTCGACGAAGATGACGTCGCGGGTGGGGTCGGCCCGGTCGCCGAGCTGGGCCACCTTGCCGTTGACGGTGACCCGGCGGCGGAAGATCAGGTCTTCGCAGGCGCGGCGGGATCCCACGCCGGCGGCGGCCAGCACCTTCTGGAGGCGTTCGGCCCCCTCGAAGACGGGCGCGTCGGTCTTGGGGGCACGGTCATCGCGTCGCATCGGCAAGCTCTTCTACGTCGTCGGGGAGGAACGGGGCGAGCGGGGGCAACTCGTCGACCGAGTTCAGCCCCAGCTTCTCCAGGAACATCGTGGTGGTCCGGTAGAGGAAGGCGCCGCTGTCCGGTTCGGCACCGCACTCCTCGACCAGCCCGCGGGAGACCAGCGTACGGAGCACCCCGTCGCAGTTGACACCCCGGATGGCCGAGATGCGCGAACGGGTCACCGGCTGCCGGTACGCGACCACGGCGAGGGTCTCCAGCGCCGCCTGGGTCAGCCGGACCGACTGCCCGTCCAGCACGAACCGCTCGACGTACGTGGCGTATTCCGGGCGGGTGTAGAGCCGCCAGCCGCCAGCCGCCCGGCGCAGCTCGAAGCCGTGCCCGGCGGCGGTGTAGCCGGCCGCGATGTCGTCGAGCATTGGGCCGATGCGCTCCGGGGACTGTTCGAGGACCTGGGCCAGGGTCAGCTCGCTGACGGGCTCGTCGACCACCAGCAGGATGGCCTCCAGCGCCCCGCGCAGTTCCGCGTCGTCGAGCGCGGGGGCCGGCGGTGGCACGGGAGCGGCCCGGCGCCGCGAGGCCCGCTGCTTCCGCTCCCCCGCCTCCGCCGCCTCCGCCGCCTCCGCCGCCTCCCCCGCCAAGGAGATCTTGGAAGAATCCGGCCCCTCCGGGGGCCGT
This sequence comes from Micromonospora sp. DH13, assembly GCF_020873825.1. Lineage (NCBI taxonomy): Bacteria > Bacillati > Actinomycetota > Actinomycetes > Micromonosporales > Micromonosporaceae > Micromonospora > Micromonospora sp. DH13. The sequence goes on along the minus strand of NZ_JAHWGR010000055.1, from coordinate 25,181 downwards.
TCGTTTCCAAGATCTTCCCGGGCGGCCGGCGGCGGGGCGGGGGGTTCCGGTGGGGCGGGGGGACGGGGGCGGTTCCAGGGCGGGACCCAGGCGGCGGCCTGGTCGGCCAGGGAGTCCCGGCGTTCCTCGTCACTCATCACGCTGCTCCTCGCCGTCCACGGCCTCGCCGTCCACGGCCACGCCGTTGCCGTCCTTGTCGTTGCTCGTGCCCGGCTCGGACGGGGCGCCGGCATACTCGTCGACGTGCAGCTCGGTGCCGCCGTCGGCGGGGCCGGTCCAGCGGACGGTCAACTCCTCCAGGGCCTGTTCCTGCACGAAGGACACGAGGCCCTCCCGGTAGAGCTCCAGCAGCGCCAGGAACCGGGCCACCACCTCCAGGGTGGCCTCGCAGTCGGCGCAGAGCAGGGAGAATGTGGCGACGCCGGCCCGACGCAGCCGCTCGGCGATGATCCCGGCGTGTTCCCGGACGCTGACCCGGACCAGGTGCACGTGCGCGATGGACACCTCGGGCACCGGCTTCGGCGTCATCGCCCTGACCGCCAGCTTCAGCAGCCGCTCGGGACCGATGCCGAGCACCAGGTCGGGCAGCGCCTCGGCGTAGCGGGCCTCGAGGGTCACCGCCCGGGGGTAGCGCCGGCCGCCGACCGCCTCCAGCTCGGCGATGTGCGCGGCGGCCTCCTTGAACGCCTTGTACTGCAGCAGCCGGGCGAAGAGCAGGTCCCGCGCCTCCAGCAGCGCCAGGTCTTCCTCGTCCTCGACCTCGGCGGTGGGCAGCAGCCGGGCCGCCTTCAGGTCCAGCAGGGTGGCGGCGACCAGCAGGAACTCGCTGGTCTCGTCCAGGTCCCACTGGTCGCCCATGGCCCGCAGGTAGGCGATGAACTCGTCGGTGACCCGGTGCAGGGCGACCTCGGTGACGTCCAGCTTGTGCTTGCTGATGAGCTGGAGCAGCAGGTCGAACGGGCCGGTGAAGTTGTCCAGCCGGACGGTGAACCCGGTGGATTCCCCGCCCGCGCCGTCGCCGGCCGGGCCGCCGCCACCGGCCACGCCAGCAGCACCGTCACCTGCCACGCCACCGGAACCGGCCACGGGGGGCGGCGGTGCGGCGGGCGGGTCCAGGGGCGGCGCGGTCACCGGACGACCGTAGTCCACGCCCTGGGCACCGCGACGACAAGGCCGCCCCGGACGACGAGGTCACCCCGGGCGCCAACAAAGCCGCCTCGGCGGGGCGCGGCCACCGACCGCTGGTGCGTCCCCGGCCGGGGACACGCGCGCCGACGACGGGCCACCCGGCCTACCGCTCCGCCTGCGCGGCGATCACCTCGCGGGCGAGCTGCCGGTAGTTGCGGGCGCCCGACGACGCTGGGTCGAGGGTGGTGATGGGCGCCCCGGCCACCGTGGACTCGGGGAACTTCACCGTCTTGGTGATCACCGTCTGGTAGACCTTGTCGCCGAACGCCTCGACCACCCGCTGGAGCACCTGCCGGCAGTGGGTGGTGCGGCTGTCGTACATGGTGGCGAGGATGCCCTCCAGCTCCAGGTCGAAGTTGAGCCGCTCGCGCACCTTGTCGATCGTGTCCAGCAGCAGGGCCACGCCCCGCAGGCTGAAGAACTCGCACTCCAGGGGGATGAGCACGCCGTGCGCGACGGTCAGCGCGTTGATCGCCAGCAGGCCGAGGGAGGGCTGGCAGTCGATGAGGATGTAGTCGTATTCCTTGCGGATCGACCTGAGCACCCGGGCGAGGGCCATCTCCCGGGCGACCTCGTTGACGAGCTGTATCTCGGCGGCGGAGAGGTCGATGTTGGCCGGCAGCAGGTGCAGCCCCGCCACGTCCGTCTTGATCAGGACGTCCTCGGCGGTGACGTCGTCCTGCATGAGCAGGTTGTAGACCGACAGGTCGAGGTTGTGCGGGTTGACGCCGAGGCCCACGGAGAGCGCGCCCTGCGGGTCGAAGTCGACCAGCAGCACCTTGCGGCCGTATTCCGCGAGCGCCGCGCCCAGGTTGATCGTGGTGGTGGTCTTGCCGACGCCGCCCTTCTGGTTGGCCATCGCGATGATCCGGGCCGGCCCGTGCCGGTCGGTGGGCATCGGCTCGGGGATCGGCTTGCGCATCGTGTAGGCCGCCGGGTCCGCCGGCCCGAGGTCCGCGCCGAGCGTGGCCTGCTGCTCGCGGAGCTCCGTCGTCCAGGTCTCGGCACGGTCACCGTTGCCAGCCATGTCCTCGTTGCCCCCTCCCGACGACCACCTGGCGTCGGAGCCGTCCGACGTCCCTCGCGGCGCCGCGGCGCACCCCGGTCCTGTCGCCCCGCAAGGTCCGCGCCATGCCGACTGTACGCCACCGGTCAGCAGGGCGTTCGGCACCGGTACGGCGTGTCGGCCCCGACCGGCCGGTCCCGGTGGGCGGGGCCGGTCGACGCGTCCCGCGGTCAGCCGCGGGCGCGGGGGTGGGCGGTGGCGTACACCTCGCGCAGCCGCTCCACGGTGACCAGCGTGTAGACCTGGGTGGTGGTCACCGAGGCGTGGCCGAGCAGTTCCTGCACCACCCGCACGTCGGCCCCGCCGTCGAGCAGGTGGGTGGCGTACGAGTGGCGCAGGGTGTGCGGGGAGACGGCGTTCGCCCCGTCCACCGGCAGCCCGGCCCGCTCGGCGGCCCGCCGCAGGATCGTCCACGCCCCCTGCCGGGTCAGCGCGCCCCCGCGCGCGTTGACGAACACCGCCGGGGTGCCCCGGCCGGCGGCCACCAGGGCCGGTCGCCCGCGCACCAGCCAGGCGCGCAGCGCCTCGACGGCGTACCCGCCGACCGGCACGAGGCGGGTCCGGCCGCCCTTGCCGCGCAGCAGCACCGCCGCCTCGCCGCTGTCGAGGCCGTCGAGGTCGTCGATCGCCGCGCCGACGGCCTCGGAGATCCGCGCGCCGGTGCCGTACAGGAACTCCAGCAGCGCCCGGTCGCGCAGCGCCAGCGGCGCGCCGTCGCCGGTGGCGGTCACCGGGCCGGCGGTCTCCAGCAGCCGCACCACCGCGTCGACAGGGAGCGCCCGGGGCAACCGGCGCGGCGGGGCGGGCGGCCGGACGTCGCGGCTCGGGTCGGCGCCGGCCAGCCCCTCGCGCAGGGCGAAACGGTGCAGCCCGCGCACGGCCGACGCGGCGCGGGCGGCGGAGGAGACCGCCAGGGGCGGGTGGTCGTCGTCGCCGGCGCGCAGCCGGGCCAGGTGCGCCTCGACGACGCCCGCCCCGACGGTGGCGAGGTCGGCGATCCCGGCGGCGGCGAGGGTGGCGAGGTAGCGGTCCAGGTCCCGGCGGTACGAGGCGAGGGTGTTCGCGGACAGGCCACGCTCGACGGTGAGGTGGTCGAGGTAGCCGCGCAGGGCCCGGCGCAGGGCCGGCGCGGGTTCCGCGCCGGCCCCGTCCGGTGCCCCGGTGCGCTGCCCGGTCAGGCCAGCACCTCGGCCAGCGGCAGGGTCGGCATGCCGTGCGCCTCGGCGACCGGCCCGTAGACGACCTGCCCGTCGTGGGTGTTCAGGCCCAGCGCCAGGGCCGGGTCGCGGCGCAGGGCCGCGCGCCAGCCGTGGTTGGCCAGCTCCAGGGCGTACGGGAGGGTCACGTTGGTCAGCGCGTAGGTGCTGGTGTGCGGCACCGCGCCGGGCATGTTCGCCACGCAGTAAAAGATCGAGTTGTGCACCTGGTAGGTCGGCTCGGCGTGCGTGGTGGGCCGGGAGTCCTCGAAGCAGCCACCCTGGTCGATGGAGATGTCGACGAGCACGCTGCCCGGCTTCATCCGGGAGACCAGCTCGTTGGAGATCAGGGTCGGGGCCTTCGCCCCGGGGACGAGGACCGCGCCGATGACCAGGTCCGCGTCGAGCACGGCCCGCTCGATCTCGTACGCGTTGGAGGCGACCGTCTGCAGGTGGCCCCGGTAGATGGCGTCGGCCTGGCGCAGCCGGGCCACGTTCTTGTCCAGCAGCAGCACCTCGGCCTGCAGGCCGAGCGCGATCGCGGCGGCGTTCATGCCGGACACGCCCGCGCCGATGACCACGGTCTTCGCCGCGTAGACGCCGGAGACGCCGCCCATCAGGATGCCGCGCCCGCCGCCCTGCCGCTGCAGGTGGTACGCGCCGACCTGCGGGGCGAGCCGGCCGGCCACCTCGGACATCGGGGCGAGCAGCGGCAGCGACCGGTCGGGCAGCTCCACGGTCTCGTACGCGATGCCGGTGACCCCCCGGTCGACCAGCGCGTCGGTGCACGCCTTGGACGCGGCCAGGTGCAGGTAGGTGAAGAGCACCTGCCCGGCGCGCATGCGGTGGTATTCCTCGGCGACCGGCTCCTTGACCTTGAGCACCAGTTCGGCGGTGTCCCACACCTCGTCGGCGGTGGCCAGGATCTTCGCGCCGGCCGCGGCGAACTCCTCGTCGGTGATGCTCGACCCGACGCCGGCGCCGGACTCGACGAAGACCTGGTGGCCGCTGCGGGTGAACTCGTTGACGCCCGCGGGTGTGATGGCCACGCGGTATTCGTGGTTCTTGACCTCGCGAGGGATTCCGACCTTCACGATGCAGACACCTCTCTCCGGGGCCGACCCGCCCCGACCGCCCGGTGCGCGGAGGCTCCGTTGCCGCCGCGGTCCACCGTCCCGCCGGCGGCAGTCTAGGCGGGCCGCCCGTTTCGCGGCGCCGACACTGTGCCATCCCGTGCCCGGGGGTGCTGACGATGTGTCAGGCATCGATGGGGCCGGCGGTGGAGAGCGGATCAGCCGTTCCGCCAGTGTTCGCCTCCCATCGTCCCACCGGTGGGGTGCCGCTGCGGACAGGACGCGAGTCGATCACTATGGTTTCGCCCCATGACCACTCCTTACCAGCAGTACCCGCAGGGCGTCTCCGACAAGAGCAAGGTCGTCGCGGGTGTACTCGGCATCCTCCTCGGCGGCTTCGGCGTCGGGCGGTTCTACATGGGCGACACCAAGACCGGCGTGCTCCAGCTCGTCGTGACCCTGGTCACCTGCGGCTTCGGCGCCCTCTGGGGCACCATCGACGGCATCCTGATCCTGGTCAACGGCGGCGTCGACGGGCAGGGCCGCCCGCTGCGCGACTGATCTCCACCTCGTCTCGAAGGGGCCGTGCGGCGCGCCGCACGGCCCCTTCCCGTCACGTTCCGTCCGCCGGCCGGCGCAGGCCGCCGCCGGGCCGCCGGCCGGCTCGGCTCAGCGCGGCAGCGGCGCGTCCGGGCGGCGCAGCGCCGACCAGCCGACGTCCCGGACGCGGGCGGCGGCGAGCAGCCCCGCCACGGCGGAGGCGTTGGTGATCTCCCCGGCCAGCACCATCCGCACCGCCTCGTCGAGGTCGACCCGGACGACCTGGAGGTCGGCCTCCTCCTCGCTGCGTTCGTGGCGCTGCCCGGCCGGCACGTCGGCGAGGTCCCGGGCCAGGAACACCCGCACGACCTCGTTGGAGAAGCCGGGCGAGCTGTGCAGGTCGACCAGCACGTCGATGGTGCCGGCGGTGAGGTCGGCCTCCTCGGCCAGCTCCCGGGCCGCGGCGGCGGCCAGGTCCTCGCCGGAGACGTCCATCAGCCCGGCGGGCAGCTCCCACAAATGCCGGCCGACCGGGTGCCGGTACTGGCGGATGAGGACCACCTGGCCGGCGTCGTCGAGGGCCACGACGGCGACCGCGCCGACGTGCCGGACGTAGTCGCGGGCGGCGGTGCCCCCGCCGGGCATGGTGACCTCGTCGGTGACCACGGAGAAGATCCGCCCGGCGTAGCGTTCCCGCCGGTCGGTCACCTCGTAGCGGTGCTCGACGGCGCTCACGACGCCGACGCCGTCTCGCGCCCGGCGGCCGCGCCGCCGTTGTGCTCGGCCCTGCCCGCCGCCTCCGCCGCGCCGCCGAGGGCGTCCAGGTCGACCGGGAGCTGGTCGGCCTCGGAGTAGGCGACGGCGGCCTTCACGAACGCCGCGAACAGCGGGTGCGGCCGCGTCGGGCGGCTCTTCAGCTCGGGGTGCGCCTGGGTGGCCACGAAGAACGGGTGCAGGTCGCGGTCCAGCTCGACGAACTCGACGAGCCGGCCGTCCGGGGAGGTGCCGGAGATGTGCAGCCCCGCCTTGGTGAGCTGGTCGCGGTAGGCGTTGTTCACCTCGTACCGGTGCCGGTGCCGCTCGCTGACCTCGGTGGCGCCGTACGCCTCGGCGACGATCGACCCCCCGGCCAGCTTCGCCGGGTACGCGCCCAGCCGCATGGTGCCGCCAAGGTCGCCCCGGCCGGCGACGATGTCCTCCTGGTCGGCCATGGTGGCGATGACCGGGTGCGTGGCCTCCTCGTCGAACTCCAGGGAGTTGGCCCCGTGCAGGCCGGCCAGGTGCCGGGCCACCTCGATGGTCATGCACTGCAGGCCGAGGCAGAGGCCGAGCAGCGGCACGCCGTTCTCCCGGGCGTACCGGGCGGTGCCGATCTTGCCCTCGATGCCGCGTACGCCGAAGCCGCCGGGGATGACGATGCCGTCCACGCCGGCCAGGGCCGCCGCCGCGCCGGCCGGGGTGACGCAGTCGTCGCTGGGCACCCAGCGCAGCTGCACCCGGGCCCGGTGGCCGAACCCGGCGGCCCGGATCGCCTCGCTGACCGACAGGTACGCGTCGGGCAGGTCGACGTACTTGCCGACCACCGCCACGGTGACGGTGTGCCGGGGCTGGTGGACCCGGTCGAGCAGGTCGTCCCAGCTGGCCCAGTCCACGTCGCGGAAGGACAGGCCGAGGCGGCGCACCACGTACGCGTCGAGGCCCTCGCGGTGCAGCACCTTCGGGATGTCGTAGATGCTCGGGGCGTCGGGGGCGGCGACGACCGCCTCGGTGTCGACGTCGCAGTAGAGCGACAGCTTGACCTTGACCTTCTCCGGGATCTCCCGGTCGCAGCGCAGCACCAGCGCGTCGGGCTGGATGCCGATGCTGCGCAGCTGCGCCACCGAGTGCTGGGTGGGCTTGGTCTTCAGCTCGCCCGACGGGGCCAGGTAGGGCACCAGGGAGACGTGCAGGTAGAAGCAGTTGTCCCGGCCCAGGTCGTGGCGGACCTGGCGGATCGCCTCCAGGAACGGCAGCGACTCGATGTCGCCGACGGTGCCGCCGACCTCGGTGATCACCACGTCGGGGATCTGGCCCTCGGCGTCCGGGTCGGCCATGCCGAGGATGCGGGCCTTGATCTCGTTGGTGATGTGCGGGATCACCTGGACGGTGTCGCCCAGGTACTCGCCGCGCCGCTCCTTCGCGATCACGTCCGAGTAGATCTGGCCGGTGGTGACGTTCGCCTTGCCGGACAGGTCCCGGTCGAGGAAACGCTCGTAGTGCCCGACGTCGAGGTCGGTCTCGGCACCGTCCTCGGTGATGAAGACCTCGCCGTGCTGGAACGGGTTCATCGTCCCCGGGTCGACGTTGAGGTACGGGTCCAACTTCTGCATCACCACGCGCAGCCCGCGGGCCGAGAGGAGGTTGCCGAGGCTGGAGGCGGTGAGGCCCTTACCCAACGAGGAGGCGACGCCCCCGGTGACGAAAATGTGCCTGGTCGTCCGTGCTGAAGGGGCCAAGGCCTGCTCCCGTGTCGTCCGTCGCGGTCGTGCAGACCGTCGTGCCGATCAGTGCCGAACAACCGGCCGTGCCGGCTGCGGGCCAAGTGATCACGCGATCCACGGGACTCCACGGTAACACCTCCCCGGGCCGGGTCCGCAGGCCGCACCCGAGGTCGCCCGGCCGGGCGGCGCACCAGGTCAGGCCGTCGCGACCCCCGTCGATGCGCGGGCGGCCCGCCCGGGGGCCCGGTCCGGCGCGTCCCCGCCGCCGCCCGCGGCGCCGTCGGTGGGCGCCGCGGGGGGCGGGTCGGCGGGTGGCGACGCGGTCGCGTCGCCGGTCGAGGTCTGCTCGCCGGCCCCGGCCCCGGTCCCCTCGTCGGCGTCGGGGCGGTCCGGGCCGCCCGGCGGGGCGACGCCGAGCCGGCCGTTGGCGGGGCCGCCGTCGCCCGGCTGGGTCCGGTCGGTGGAGTGGTCGAGCACCCGCAGCGCCGCGAGCGCCGCCATCGGCACCACCAGCGCGCCGGCGGCGCCGGCCACGTCGAGCGCGGAGCCGCCGAGCAGCCCGCCGAGGCCGGCGGCCACGCCCGTGCCGGCCATCGCGGCCCGCATCGCCGGGTAGATGCCGAACAGCCGCATCAGCCCGCCCCACGGTTGGAGCAGCGCGAACCAGACCAGCAGGGCACCGGCCAGGGCCAGCACCGTGAGCGGGCTGTTGACCAGGGTCTCGAAGTTGGCCGTGCTGGACCGGTGGACGGTCAGCCCGCCGGTGCCGTCGCCGAGGGCGGCCAGGAACCGGCCGAGGCTGCCCCGTTCGGTCGCCGGCCGGCGCAGGTCGACCACCGCGAAACCGATCATGACCGCGAGCCCCGCCATGCCCGCCCAGACCAGCCGGCTGACCGTCAGCCAGCCGCCGGTGCTGATCGCGGCGGCCACGCTCACCCCGGCCGTCAGCGCGATCGCGCCGATGGAGTCCGCGCCGAGGTAGGGGCTGCCGACCACCACCACGGCGGCCCCGCCGACGGCGACGACCACCATGGGCCGCCACCGGCGGTGGACCCGCTGGGCCAGCCAGCCGGCGCACAGCAGCGACCCGGCGGCGAACACGCCGAGCCCGACGGTGCCCAGGCCGGAGAACCGGCCGCCCTCCAGCGCCGAATAGCCGGTCACCCCGTTGAGCTGCAACCGGGCGCCGGTGAGCACGTCGGCGGCGACCACGAGGGTGGCCAGGCCGGCGACCGCGCCCAGCGGCCCGAGCGTCGCGTCGTGCCCGGGGGCGAACCGCACGGCGGCGGTCGCCCCGACCAGCAGCAGCACGGTGGTCGCCGCGAACCACCAGCCGGCGTGGTCGCCGCGCCACCACGGCACCACGTCGGCGAGCAGGGCCGCCGGCACCGCGAGGGCGGCGGCGATCAGCAGCAGTTCGACCACGGCCACCACCCGCCGGGGCACCGGCGCCGGGCCGACGGGCCCGGCGTGGCGGCGGGCGCGGCGCAGCAGCGGCAGCACCGCCACGGCCAGCAGCACCTGCGCGCCGGCGAGCAGGGCGAAGAACCAGCCGGCGACCCGCCGCTGGGCGGCGGCCTCCCGGTCGGCGTCGGCCGGCGCGGCGATCGCGGTGGGCAGGTCCGCCGGGCGACCGCCGACGGAGAGGGCGGGTCGGCCGAGGAACAGCCGTTCCGGCATCGGCCGCCCCAGCGCGGCGAGCGCCGTCGGCGCGAGGTCGACCAGTTGCAGGTATCCCTCCCGGCCGGTGGTCGGCGAGGTGAGCCAGCCCCGTTCCCAGCCCGGCCCGTCGGCGACGGCGACGTGCAGCCGCGACGGCAGGTCGGTGTCGGAGATCCCGGCGACCAGCACCAGGGAGCGCGGGGGCCGGCCGGCGAGGACCCGGGCCAGGTCGGCGTCGGCCCGGCGGGCCTGCTCGGCCCGGGCCGCCCGGTCGTCGCCGGCGACGGTGCCGAGGTCGACGACGCTCAGCACGCAGGAGCCGAGCAGCGGGGCCGGGTCGTCGGGCAGCGCCGCAGCGTACCGGTCGACGCGGCCGAACGGGCGGGCGGCGGCCACCGCCGCGCCGGGGCCGACGGCGACCGAGCAGCGCACCGACTCCGCCAGCGCGCCGGGCACCGCGCCCCAGGGCAGGCGCTGCTGGTTGTGCTGCACGACGCTCTCCTGGTCGGGCAGGTTCGCGCCGATGCCGTCGGGCTGCTCGACCGTCACCCCGGCCGGCGGGCACACGCCGCCGCCCCGACTGCCGTTCCAGGCGGCGAAGTTGCCGGCGCCCAGGGTCAGCCAACCGTCGACGGGGCAGGTGGGCCGGTGGGCGGAACGCACCGACAGGGAGCCGATCGAGCCCTGCTGGGCCATCCGCCACAGCGTCGGGGTGGTCTGCGGGTCGACGTCGTCCCAGCGCAGGCCGGCCACCCCGACGAGCACCACGAAGTCGGCGGTGCGCCGGGGCGTCTCGGTGGCGGGCCGGGCGGCGAGGGCCGTCACCCCCAGCACCACGACGAGCAGGGTCAGCAGGACCGGCGGCAGCCTGCGCAGCAGCACCGGCTTCAGTGCGCGCAGCATCACCGGCGTCCCGTCGACGGGGCGTCCGCGCCGGGGGCGGCCGGACCGCTGGTGTCGCCGGTCAGCTCCGCATAGAGCGCGGCCAACTGGGCGACGGTGTCCGCCTCGGTGGGCCACGTCGCCGCCCGCGCGGCACCGCGACGGCCCAGCTCGGCCCGCCGGTCGTCGTCGTCGAGCAGCGCGCGCACGGCCGCGTCGACCGCGTCGACGTCGCCCGGGGGCACCAGCACCGCGGCGTCGCCGACCAGTTCCGGCAGGCCGCCGACGGCGGTCGCCACCAGCGGTACGCCGGCCCGCAGCGCCTCCTGCGCGAACAACTGGCGGGCCTCCCAGTCGCTGGTCACCACGGCCAGGTCGGCGCCGGCGAGCAGGTCGGCCACGTCGGTGCGGTGCCCGAGCAGGGTGACCGGGGCCCGGGCGGCGGAGATCCGGGCGGCGAGGGGCAGGTACGCCGGGCCGCTGCCGGCGATCACCACCACCGGCGGCGGGGTCCGGCCGCGCCACCGGGCGGCGGCGTCGACCAGCACGTCGTACCGCTTCTGGGGGTGCAGCCGGCCCACGGAGAGGATCAGCGGCTGGCCGGCGGCGACCGCGAACTCGGCGCGGACGGCGGACCGGCGGCGACGCGGCGCGGGCAGCGCCGGCGCGGCGACCGGGGCCAGCCGGGCGTCGGCGGCGCCGAGGGCGGCGGCGCGCTCGACCAGGTCGGCGCTGGCGCCGAGGGCGACCCGGGTGCCCCGGGCGACGACCCGTTCGGCCAGCCGGGACAGCCCGCCGCGCAACCCCCGGGCGAGCACCGCGTTGTGCCAGGTGACCACCACCGGGGCCGCCGGCCGGGCCAGGACGGCGACGAGCCCGGCGCGCAGCCCGTGCGCGTGCACGACCGCGACCGGTTCGGCAGCCAGCGCGCGGCGCAGCGCGGCCACGGCCCGGGCGTCGGCGGGAGTCGGGCTGGCCGGGATCTCGACGGGCTGGAAGCGGGCCCCGACGCCGGTGAAGTCGAACTGGTCCTCGGTGGCGGCGGGCCCGCAGACCAGCACGGTGCGGCCCGCCGCGGCGAGGCCCCGGGCGACGGAACGGACGTGTTGGCCGACGCCGCCGGTGCTGGAGGCGAGCAACAACGCCACGGTGCCGTGCTGCCCGGGTGCCGGTGTCGCGCCCGTCACCGCGACCACCTCCGGTCCACCGCCACCCCCGGTCGGCCGCCCGTCGTCCCGCTCACCCGGACACCGTCTCCTTCCCGTCGCCCCGTTCCGGACCGACCACGTCGCGCTGCCGGGGCCCACCGGAACGCCCGCCGCGCCGCAGCGCACCGGGCAACCGGCGACCCACGGCGGCGAGCAGCGGCCGCACGTCCCGCCGGTCGGCCAGGTACGCCACGGCGAGGAACACGACCCCGACCACGGCTGCAGACAGCATGCCCTGCACGAGGGCCGCGAGTGTCGTCGGGGTGCCGGCCCCACGCCCGGCCAGGGCATGCGCGGTGGCCGCCCCGGCGAGCGCCGCGAGCGCCCCGCCGAGCAGCCCCGCCGCTCCCGCGCGGGCCGCCCCGGCCAGCGCGGCGGGCCCCGCCGCGCGGCGTGCCGCGACGACCAGCAGGACGCCGAGCAGCAGCATGCCGGCGGAGTTGGCCAGGGTCACCGCGAGCACCCGGTCGGCGCGGGGCAGCAGCACGGCGAGGGGGACGACGGCCAGCGGCACCGCCAGCCAGCCGACGGTGACGGCCACGGTGGCCGGCCGGGTGTCGCCGCGGGCGTAGAGGGCGCGGGAGAGCACCGCGAACAGCCCGTAGCCGAGCAGGCCGGGGGCGAAGCCGGCGATCGCGGCGGCCACCGGGGCCGGGTCGGCCGGACGGAAGAAGGCGGCGACCGGGGCGGCGGTGCCGGCGAGGGCCGCCGCGCCGAGGCAGCTGAACAGCAGCACCCCCCGGGTGGTGGTGGCGAGGGTGTCCCGGTACGCCGGTTCGTCGCCGGCCGCCGACGCCGCCGCCAGGGTCGGGTACGCGGCGACCGCGAGCGGCACGGCGAGCACCGCCCAGGGCAGCAGGTACATCGTCTGGGCCAGGTTGAACGCCTGGACGGAACCGGTCGGGCCCCCGGAGGCGCTCTTGACGACCAGCGCGAGGGCGATCTGCTGGGCGGCCACCGTGACCGCCCCGGCCGCCGCGAGTCCGCCGACCCGGGCCCGGGCGTCGGCGTCGAACGCGTACCCGAAGCGCAGCCGCAGGCCGAGGCGGCGCAGCGGGATCAGCAGCGACAGCGACAGCACGACCACGCCGAGGGTGGTGCCGCCGCTCAGGACCAGCTCCCCGCCCCGGCTCACCCCGGCGACGGTGGCCCCCCGTCCCTCGACGCCGCCGAAGGTCAGGTAGACCACGATCACGGTGAGGCTGGACAGCAGCGGGGCGATGACGGGCCAGGCGAAGCGGCGGTGCGCCTGGAGCACCCCGGTGAGCACGATGCCGATGCCGTAGAGCGGCAGCTGGGGGGCGAAGACCCGCAGCATGCGCGCCCCGGCGGCCAGCTCGGCGGGGCTGCGGCCGGAACTGAGCGCCTCGACGATCGGCCCGGCCAGCAGCGCCACCAGCGCCGCGAGGGGCACCAGCAGGGTCAGCGTCCAGGTCAGCAGGGCGCCGGTGGTCGCGCCGACGGCCCGCCGGTCGCCCGCCGCGACCGGGCCGGCCAGCAGCGGCACGACCAGGCTCGCCAGTGCCCCGCCGGCCACGATCTCGAAGATGATGTTCGGCGCGATGTTGGCGACCACGTACATGTCGCCGAGGTCGCTGAAGTCCAGTGTCCAGGTGAACACCATCGTCCGGCCGAAGCCGGCGAGCCGGCTGACCACGGTGAGCACCGCGATGAGGGCCGCCGCCCCGGCCACCCGGCCGGCGCCGGCGAGGGGTGCCGGGTTCTTCACGTCAGCAGGGGGCCTTCCCGTCGGTCGCTGCGGCCCGCACGTCGGCCGGTCGCCGCGCCGGCATTGCCGGGCTCATGGGCACCGGGCGCACGTCAGTCGGTGCGCCGACCCAGCGCGTCCAGCTCGCGCAGGCCCGGGGTGGCCTGGATGACCTGGGTGAAGCTGACCTTCTCGCTGGCGGCGGTGAGCCCGGCGAGCACGGCGAGCAGGCCGGCCCGGCCCAGCGGCCCGGTGCGGGCGGCGAGGGCCACCCCGAGCACCGCGCCGATCGCGTTGGCACCGCCGTCGCCGACCATCACCTGCTCGTCGAGGTCGTCGGCGAGCAGGCCGGCGGCGGCGCCCACCGCCCCGGCGGCGATCCCACCGTGCGGGCCCCCGGTCAGCGGCGCGCCGAGCAGCAGCGCGGACTTCAGCGCCCGCCCGGGCCGCAGGTCGAGCAGGTTGAGCAGGTTGGCGGTGCCGGCGATCACCCCGGCCCCGAGGAGCACGTCGGCGGTGCGACCCACCGCGCCGTGCCGCTGGCGGCGGGGGTGGGCGGAGACGGCCCGGTCGGCGGCGAGCAGCGCCGACGCGGCCAGCCCCGCCGCGCCCACCCCGACGATCTTGACGAGCCCGGCGGTGACCCGGCCCTCACGCAGGGCGGCGAGGTGCCCGGCGAAGCCCTTGGCGGCCTTCTGCTCGGGCCGGGCGCCCACCACGTCGTCGTAGACCCCGACCGCTCCCCCGCCCAGGCCGGCCACCAGCGCGGCGGCGCCGGCGGGGGCGCTGGAAGCGCCGAACGCCCCGGCCGCGGCGGCACCGGCGGCGAGCGCCGGCCCGGCGGCGAGGGTGACGGTGCGGCCCCGGAAATTGGTGCGCTCCAGCGCCGGGGCGGCCGGCGAGGTGCGCACCTCGCGCAGCGCGTACCGGGCGACGGCGGCGCCGGCCCCGACGATCAGCAGGCGGCCCAGCAGGCTCACGCGGTCACCCCGTTCGGTACGCCGCACGCACGGCGGGAAGGATCGGACACCCGGGTACGTCGTTCGCTCACTGGGGCAGTCTAGGCAGCAGCGCGGACGCGTTGTCGCCCACGCCGTACTGGCCCGCCTTCTTCTCCACGAGCTGCTGCACCAGGGCGAGCGTGGTGACCAGCTGCCCCTGGGTGGTGTTGGCGTCGTCGACGGTGGAGATGGTCTGCGACAGCACCGGGTCACCCCGGACGACCGCGACGACGTTGCCGCCGGCCGAGCCGTTGCCGGCCACCACGATCGCCCCCGTCCGGTCGAACTGCTCGGCGACCTTGACCACCGACTCGTCCTTCTTCGCGGAGTCCTTGTCCACGTACGGCTGACCGCTGACCAGCACCACCGCCTCGGCGGGCCCCGTCACCTTCTCGTCGGTCGTCAGGTAACCGGCGTTGCTGTACGACGCCAGCACCGCCCGGCGGTCGGCCTCGGTGGCCGGAGCCGCGCCGTCGGCGCGGTCCAGCAGCACGCTGGCCAGCAGGGCGCTGGACGTCTCCACCCCGTGCCCGTTGCCGGGCAGCCCCGAGGCGGGGGCGCTCGGCCGGGCGGCGGTCACGGCCAGCTCCATCAGGTTGTTGTTGTTGTCCGGGTTGATGAACTTGTCCTGCAGGTCGACCCGGCCGGTGACCTGGACGCCGCCGACCTGGAGCATCTTGAGCACGCCCTCGGTGTGCTCGCGCCCGCTGGGCAGGGTGAGCAGCAGCACGCGGCGCCCGGTGAGCTTGCCCGGCAGGACGACCTGGGCGATCTCGGCGGCGAACTGCTCCTCCAGCTCGATCTCCTTCTGCATGTTGTTGACCGCCTGGCGCATCTGCTGGTTGTCCTTGCTCAGCCCGTTGACCCGCTCCTTGAGCGAGTCGGCGACCGGGCCGTTGAGGGCGGCCGTGCCGACGACCAGGCCGATGGCCAACGCCAGGAAGACCGCGGTCAGGGACACCACGTGGTAGCGGAAGTTGATCACGCTTGCAGCCTCTTGATCGGTCGGGGAGCTAGAAGAGCTGGCCGAGCTGGAACACGAAATTGTTCCACCATTCACTGACCACGCCCAGGTACGCCTTGCCGACGGTGGAGACCGCGACGGCCGAGGCCATCGCCGCCACCGCCGACAGGACCAGCAGCAGCAGCGACGAACCGGAGATGCTCTGCCGGTAGAGCCGGCTCACGCCCTTGGCGTCCACCAGCTTCCCGCCGACCTTGAGCCGGGTGAGGAACGTCGAGGCCATCCCGCCCCGGCCCTTGTCCAGGAACTCGACCAGCGTGGCGTGCGTGCCCACCGCCACCAGCAGCGAGGCGCCCTTCTCGTCGGCCAGCAACATCGCCAGGTCCTCGCTGGTGGCCGCTGCCGGGAAGGTGATCGCCTCGACGCCCAGCCCGGTGACCCGGGGCAGCCCCGGGGCCCGGCCGTCGGGGTAGGCGTGCACGATCACCTCGGCGCCGCAGCGCAGCACGTCGTCGGTCACCGAGTCCATGTCACCGATGATCATGTCAGGGGTGTAGCCGGCCTCGACCAGCGCGTCCGCCCCACCGTCCACGCCGATCAGCACCGGCTTGAACTCCCGGATGTACGGCCGCAGCACGTCCAGGTCGGCCTTGTAGTCGTAGCCACGGACCACGATCAGGCAGTGCCGACCCTGGATCTGGGTCTGGATCTCCGGCACGCCCACGCCGTCGAGGAGCAGGTCGCGCTCCTGCTTGAGATAGTCCATCGTGTTGGCGGCGAACGCCTCCAACTGCACCGACAGCCCCTCGCGGGCGTCGGCCATCGCCTTGGCCACCGACTCGGCGTCCTGCAACGCGCCGTGCGCGACCGGCTCGCCGCCGACGAACACCGTGTTGCCCTCGATCCGGACGGTGTCGCCCTCCCGGACCCGCTCGAAGATCCCCTCGCCCAGGTCGTCCAGGAGCGGGATGCCGGCGGTCACCAGCACCTCCGGCCCGAGGTTCGGATAACGGCCGGAGACCGACGGCTTCGCGTTGAGGACGGCGGCGACACCGACCGCCACCAGCGAATCGGCCGCCACCCGGTCCAGGTCGACGTGGTCGATGACCGCGATATCGCCCGGACGCAGCCGGCCGACCAGGCGCTTCGTCCGGCGGTCGAGGCGCGCGGTGCCGAGGACTGTGTCCGGCTCGGTGTTACGGGTCCGGCGCAACGTGGGTAGACGCATCGTGACCATCCTGGCATGTGAGGCAGGCTTTTCTGTCGCGACATGCCTGAGCAGGGCCGCCTACCCAGGGAAGCACACCGGAGCGCGCCACGGTGTGCGCGCGCTCACAATACCCGCCGTCACGGCCGCCTTTCGCGCGCCGCCACGGCCAACAGCTCCTCGGCGTGAGCGATACCCAGATCCGAATCCGGCAAACCCGCCAGCATCCGGGCCAGCTCCCGGGCCCGCTCGGTGTCCTCCACCACCCGCACGCCGCTGGTGGTCACCGCGCCACCCGTGTCCTTCGCCACCACCAGGTGCCGGTCGGCGAACGCCGCCACCTGTGGCAGGTGGGTGACCACCAGCACCTGGTGGCTGCGGGCCAGCCGGGCCAACCGCCGGCCGATCTCCACCGCCGCCTGGCCGCCCACGCCCGCGTCGACCTCGTCGAAGACCAGCGTCGGCGGGCCACCCGAGCCCGCGAACACCACCTCGATGGCGAGCATCACCCGGGACAGCTCACCGCCGGACGCGCCCCGCTGCAACGGCAGCGACGGGGCCCCCGGGTGCGCCAACAGCCGCAGCTCCACCTCGTCGCCGCCGTCCGGGCCGACGCCCACCTCCACGCCGTTGACCGCCAGGCTCGGCTCCGACCTGCCCGCCGGCCGGGGCAGCACCGCCACCTCGATGCGGGCGTGCGGCATCGCCAACCCGGCCAGCTCGACCGTCACCTGCTCGGCGAACCGGGACGCCGCCTCCTGCCGGGACGCCGACACCCGCCCCGCCAGCTCGGCCACCTCACCGGCCAGCCGGGCGGCCTCCCGGTCCAGCTCGTCCAGCACGTCGTCGGAGGTGTCCAGATCGGACAGGCGCGTCCGCGCCCGCTCCGCCCACGCCACCACCCCGTCGACGTCGTCGGCGTACTTACGGGTCAACGCCCGCAGCGCCGCCCGCCGCTCGTAGACGACCTGCAACCGGGCCGGGTCCGCGTCCAACGCCGCCAGATACGTCGACAGCTCCGCCGACACGTCCGCGACCAGCGTCGCCGCCTCCTCCAACCGGGCCGCCAGGTCACCCAGCGCCGGATCGGTGCCCGCCTGGGCCTCCAGGGTGCGCCGGGCCAGCCCCAGCAGCGCCGTGGCGTCCGGCGTCTCGTCGGTCGGCTCGGTGCCGCCCGCGACGCACTGGTGCGCCGTCTGCGCCGCCGTACGCAGCCCCTCCGCGTGCTCCAGGCGCTGCGCCTCGGCCCGCAACTCGTCGTCCTCGCCCGGCTGCGGATCCACCCGGCTGATCTCGTCGAGCCCCAGCCGGAGCAGGTCCGCCTCCTGGTGGCGCGCCCGGGCGTTGCGCCGCCGGTCGGCCAGGTCGTCGACCACCGCCCGCCACCGGGCGTACGCCTCCCGCAGCGCGTCGAGGAGCTTCTCGTGCTCCGGGCCGGCGAACCGGTCCAGCGCGGCCCGCTGCTCGGCCGGCCGCAGCAGGCGCAACTGGTCGGACTGGCCGTGGACCGCCACCACCTGCTCGCCGACCTCGCCGAGCATCGCCACCGGCATGCCGCGCCCGCCCAGGTGCGCCCGCGAGCGACCCTCCACGGTGACCGTGCGGCTCAGCAGCAGCGAACCGTCGTCGTCAGGCTCCCCGCCGGCGTCGGTGACTCGGGCGTGCACGGCGGCGGCCACCCGGCCACCGAGCCGCAGCCGCCCCTCGACCACCGCCCGACCCGGCTGGGCCCGCACCCGGCCCGCGTCGGCCCGGCCGCCGAAGAGCAGGCCGAGGCCGGTCACCACCATCGTCTTGCCCGCACCGGTCTCGCCGGTGATGACGTTCATCCCGCCGGCCAACGGCAGCGTGGTGTCCTCGATGACGCCCAGTCCGGTGATGCGCAGCTCTTCCAGCACAGCACCCGACAGTAGACGCGGGCCCCGACAGTTGACCAGCCGGCACGGCCGGGACGCGGTGACCGCCCGCCGGCGGCCGCCCCCGTCACCTCCGCCGGAACCCCGGCCGACCAGCGGTCGACCCGCGCCGCCGGGCCGCCCCGGAGACGTCGCTCACCTGCGGTTGCCCCGCCAGCCGTGCACCGGCAACCCGAACTTCGCCACCAGGCGGTCGGTGAACGACCGGGCCCGCAGCCGCACCACCCGCACCGGCAGCGCACCCCGCCGCACCGTCACCTGCGCCCCCGGCGGCAGGTCGTAGACGCGCCGGCCGTCGCAACACAGCACCGCGAGGGTGGTGAACGGGTCCACCGTGATCGAGAACGTCGACGTGGGCGCGGTCACCAACGGCCGGCTGAACAGCGCGTGCGCGCTGATCGGGACCAGCAGCAGCGCCTCCACCTCCGGCCAGACCACCGGCCCGCCGCCCGAGAACGCGTACGCCGTCGAGCCCGTGGGGGTCGCGCAGACCACGCCGTCGCAGCCGTACCGCGACAGCGGCCGGCCGTCCACGTCGACCAGCAGCTCCAGCATCTGGGCCCGCTCGCCCTTCTCGACGCTGATCTCGTTGAGCGCCCAGGACTCGATCGTCGGGCCACCGTCGAACTGCGCCGTCACGTCGAGGGTGAGCCGCTCGTCCACCGTGTAGTTGCGGTCCACCACGTCGCGCACCGCCACGTCCAGGTCGTCGATCTCCGCCTCGGCGAGGAAGCCGACCTTGCCCAGGTTGATGCCGAGCAGCGGCACCTTCGCCGGCCGGGCCAGCTCCGCCGCGCGCAGGAACGTGCCGTCCCCGCCCAGGGCGAAGACGATCTCGGCCCCCTCGGCGGCCTCCGGCCCCGCCACCGGCACCACGCCCGGCAGGTCCAGGTCGTCGGCCTCCTCGGCCACCACCCGCACCTCGAACCCCGCGGCGATCAGGTCCGCCGCGACCGCCCGGGCGTGCTCCGTGCTGCGACGCCGGCCGGTGTGCGTCACCAGCAGCGCGGTACGACTCAACGGACCCACCTTCCGTTCGCGACTGCGGGGCTCGCAAGCTCACTCCTCGCGCTCACCCTGCCACCTCCTCCGGGGCCGCGTCCGGCGCGTCACCGGACAGGCTCGCGCCCTGCGGGCCGGCCGCCACGACGGCCCGCACCCGCTCCGGGTCGGCCGCCGGCGCGCCCCGGCGTAACCATACGAAGAACTCGACGTTGCCGCTGGGCCCCGGCAGCGGGCTGGCGGTCACCCCGGCAAGCCCCAGCCCGAGCTGGGCCGCCGCCGCCGACACGTCCAGGACCGCCTCGGCGCGCAGCGCCGGATCGCGCACGACCCCGCCCGCGCCGACGCGTTCCCTGCCGACCTCGAACTGGGGCTTCACCATCAACGCCAGGTCGCCGTCGCCCCGGGTGCAGGCGGCCAGCGCCGGCAGCACCAACCGCAGCGAGATGAACGACAGGTCCGCCACCGTCAGGTCGACCTCCCCGCCGATCGCCTCCGGGGTCAGCGTGCGGACGTTGGTCCGCTCGAACACCCGTACCCGGTCGTCGGTGCGCAGCGCCCACGCGAGCTGCCCGTAGCCGACGTCCACGGCGACGACCTCGGCCGCGTCGGCGCGCAGCAGGACGTCGGTGAAGCCACCGGTCGACGCGCCGGCGTCGAGGCAGCGCCGGCCCGCCACCCGCAGCCCGTCCGGGGTGAACGCGGCCAGCGCCCCGGCCAGCTTGTGGCCGCCCCGGGAGACGTACTCCGAGGTGGGGTCGGCACCGGTGACCAGCAGCGGATCGGCGGGGTCGACCAGCGCGGCGGCCTTGCGGGCCGGCACCCCGCGCAGCTGGACCCGGCCGGCCTCGACCAGCGCGGCGGCCTGCTCGCGGGACCGGGCCAGACCGCGACGGACGAGTTCGGCGTCGAGCCGGTTGCGACGTGCCATGGGGTGGATCTCCGGTCGGTCAGGCCTGGTCGATGGTGGCGAGGGTTTCCCGCAGCGTCTGGTACGCGGCCTCGTACTGCGGGATCTGGTCGGCCGGGGAGAGCGACGCGGCGTTCGCCATCGCCTGCACCGCGGCGTCCACGGCCGGGTGCCGGGCGTCGCCGTCGTCGGCGTCGGTCACCGGGCGCGGTGGCGGGCCCGGCCGGGGCCCCGGCGGCGGCGCGGGCCGGCCGCCGGGCGGTGGGCCCGGCCGGAACGGCCCGCTCACCGCCGGCCCCGACCCGGCACGGGCACCCTCACGCCGCACCGCCCGGCTGCTGCTTGCGGGCCGGCGCCTTCTTCGGCGGGCGGGCCGGTTCCGCCGCCCCTGCCTCCGAGTCGGTGCGGCTCACCGTGGCGGGTGCCTTCTTCGCGACGGCCTTCTTGGCGACCGCTTTCTTCGCGACCGCCTTCTTCGCCACGGGGGCAGGCGACGCGGACGGCTCCGCCGCCGGCGGCTGGGGGGCCGACGCCTGCGGGGCGGGTGACTGCGGGGCGGGTGACTGCGGGGCGGGTTCGGCGGGGCCGGTCCGGGCCTCCCGCAGCTGGCGTTCCAGCTCGTGCACCCGGCGGGTCAGCTCGGCAACCTCGTCGGCGGTGGCCAGCCCGACCGCGCCGAGCGCGCGGTCGACCTCGAAGCGCACCAGCTTCGTCAGCGCCTCCCGGTTGGCCGCGCCGGTCGAGACCAGTTCCTCGGCGAGGGCCTGGAGTTGGGTCGCCGTCGCCTCGCTGGAGCCGACGACCCGACGCACCACGTCCTGTGCCTTCTTCCGGGGCGCCTCCGTCAGGCCCATGGCCAGTCCGAGGTAGGCGCGCCACGCGTCCTGCATGCCTGAGTCCTTCCGCGGGGTGGGGGTTGCGGGTCTCACGCTACCGGGCGCCGTGGGACGCCCATTGCGGTACGGTGCCGGGAAACGGACGTGGCGTGCGTGAGGAGACAAAGTGGCCAGCGTGGACGAGTGCCGGCAGGCGTTGCAGGATCTGGCCGCCCGGCTGGACCGCAACGCCGACGCCGTGCGGGAGCGGGTCGACCTGGACCGCACCCTGGCCTGCCGGGTGACCGACCTGGACACCGCCTTCCACGGCCGGCTCACCGACGGACGGCTGCTCGACCTGACCGACGGCGACGACCCCAAGGCGAAGATCGCACTGAGCACCAGCAGCGACGACCTGCTCGCCCTCGTGCGCGGCCAGCTCGACGTGACCAAGGCGATCGCGTCCCGCCGGGTGTCGATCAAGGCGAACCCGTTCGACCTGATGAAGCTCCGCAAGCTGCTCTGACGGCCCCGGGACTGGCGCAGCCCGCGCCACCGGACCCGGAACGACCGGGGTCGGCGGCGCGGGCTGCGCCCGTCGCTCGGTGGGTCAGTCGGCCAGGCCGAGGGCAGCCAGGGCGGCCTCGGCCTCCGGCGCAGCCGCCCGTACCCGCGCGCCCGTGCCGGTCGTCCACGCGACGGCACAGAGCGCGGCCAGGGCGTCCAGCGGCCAGCCAGCACCGGCCAGCTCCAGGCCGCCGTCGGTCGCGCGCACCGACCAACCGCCCGTCTCGGCGGCACCCGGCACCCGGACCACCGCCGCCGGGTCGAACAGCCCGGCGAGGTCGACCGAGACGTACGTCGGCCGGCGCGCCGCCGGGGCGGCCAGCAGTTCGGGTACGTCGCTGACGCCGGTCAGCACGAGCAGGCTGTCCAGGCCGGCCCGCCGGGCGCCCTCGATGTCGGTGTCGAGCCGGTCGCCCACCACGAGGGTGCGCCCCTGCCCCGCCCGGCGGGCAGCGGTGGCGAACAGCGCCGGCTCGGGCTTGCCCACGACCACGTCGGGCTCACGGTCCAGCGCGGTCCGCAGCACGGCCACCAGCGACCCGTTGCCCGGCAGCGGTCCCCGCCCGCTGGGCAGGGTCCGGTCGGTGTTCGTGGCGATCCACTGCGCCCCGGCCCGCACGGCCAGGGACGCCTCGGCCAGGTCCGCCCAGCCGACCTGCGGGCCGTACCCCTGCACGACGGCGACGGGGGACTCGTCGACGCGGGACACCGGGCGCAGCCCGGCGGCGGTGATCTCGGCGCGCAGCGCCTCCGCCCCCACCACCAGGACCGGCGAGCCGGCGGGCAGCCGCTCCGCCAGCAGCTCGGCGGAGGCGCCCGCCGAGGTGAGCACCTCCTCCGCTGCGGCGGGCACACCCATTCCGGTGAGCAGGTCGGCGACCTCGCTGGCCCGCCGCGACGCGTTGTTGGTGGCGTACGCGACCGCCCGTCCCTCGGCGTGCAGCCGTCCCACCGCCTCGACCGCGCCGGGGATCGGCCGGTCGATCAGGTAGATGACCCCGTCCAGGTCGAAGACGACCAGCGAGTATCCGTCGACCAGCCGGTCCCCGGTGTCCGTCGTCACCGCAGATCCGCGCCCGGCTCGGGCGAAGCCGCGGACTCCGCGCCCGGCTCGGTCTCCACCGGCGCCGACCCGGTCCGGTCCGCAGCCGCCCGGGCCGCGCCGTCCTCGTCGTCCTCATCGGCGTCGGCGTCGTCCTCGTCGTCCTCGTCGTCGTCCTCGTCGAAGTCGTCGTCGTCTTCGTCGTCGTCGTCGTCCTCGTCGAAGTCGTCGTCGTCTTCGTCGTCGTCTTCGGCGGCGTCGGCGTCCGCACCGCCGGTGAGGTCGCCATCCGACTCGTCGTCCACGTCGTCGCCCTCGATCAGCACCCCGTCGAGTTCGAGCAGCCGCTCGGCGGCGTCCGTCTCGCCTTCGGCGTCGATGTCGGCCGCCCGGGAGAACCACTCCCGGGCCTCCTCGCGGCGGCCCACGGCGAGCAGCGCGTCGGCGTACGCGTACCGGAGCCGGGCGGCCCACGGCTCGGCCTCATCGTTGGTCAGCTCGCGGACCTGGAGCATGGCCACGGCCGCGTCCTTCTGGCCGAGGTCACCCCGGGCCCCGGCGGCGACGATCAGCAGCTCGATCGCGACGGCCTGGTCGAGCTTCTCCCGGTCGGCACCCCGGAACAGGTCGATCGCCCGCTCCGGGCGCCCGAGCGCCCGCTCGCAGTCGGCGAGCACGGCCAGATGGCTCTGCAGGCCGGTCATCCGGTGGTACGTGCGCAGCTCGGCGAGCGCCGTCTGCCACTCCCCCGCGTGGTACGCGGCCAACCCGACCGCCTCGCGCACCGCCGAGATGCGCGACGCGAGCCGACGCGCGGCGAGCGCGTGCGCCAGCGCCTCCGCCGGGTCCTCATCGATCAGCTGGCCGGTCGCGACGAGGTGCCGGGCGACGGTGTCCGCCACCGGCTTGGCCAGCGACAGCAGCTCCGCGCGGACGGCCTGGTCCAGGTCGGACGCGACGATCTCGTCGGGCAGCGCCGGGGCGACAGCCCCCGACTGCTCGCCACGGTCACGCCGGTCGTCCCGGCGGTCGCGCGACGCGTCCCCGCCACCGTAGCCGCCGTCCCGGCGTCGGTCCTCGAATCCCGGCCGGTCGTCCCGGCGCGGGCGGTCGCCGTGACCGCCGGTCCGTTCGCCGCCGCGGAAGCCACCCTCACGCGGCGGACCCGAACGGAAACCACCCTCGCGCGGCCCGGAACGGGCATCACCCTCACGACGGTCCCCACCGCGGAAACCGCCCTCACGGCGGTCGCCGCTGCGGAAGGTGCCCTCACGGTCGCCGCCGCGGAAGCCGCGCTCGCGGGTCTCCCCGTCGCGGCGGAAACCACCCTCGCGCGGACCACCCTCACGACGATCGCCGCCACGGAAGCCGCCTTGGCGGGCATCACCGTCGCGGCGGAAACCACCCTCGGAACGGTCCCCACCTCGGAAGCCACCCTCACGCGGGCCGGAACGGAAACCGCCTTCACGGCGATCCCCACCCTGGAAGCCACCCTGGCGGCCGTCACCATCGCGACGGAAACCACCCTCACGACGGTCACCGCCGCCATAACCACCCTCGCGACGATCGCCGCCGAAACCGCCCTCACGACGATCCCCGCCACGGAAGCCACCCTCACGCGGCGGGCCCGAACGGAAACCACCCTCGCGGGGCCCGGAACGGGCATCACCCTCGCGACGGTCACCGCCACGGAACCCGCCCTGGCGGGCATCACCGTCGCGGCGGAAACCACCCTCGGAACGGTCCCCGCCACGGAAGCCACCCTCACGCGGGCCGGAACGGAAACCGCCTTCACGGCGATCCCCACCCTGGGAACCGCCCGAGCGGCCGTCACCATCGCGACGGAAACCACCCTCACGACGATCACCGCCGAAACCGCCCTCACGACGATCCCCACCGCGGAAACCACCCTCACGCGGCGGACCCGAACGGAAACCACCCTCGCGCGGCCCGGAACGGGCATCACCCTCGCGACGGTCACCGCCACGGAACCCGCCCTGGCGGCCGTCACCATCGCGACGGAAACCACCCTCACGACGATCGCCGCTGAAACCGCCCTCACGACGATCCCCACCGCGGAAGCCACCCTCGCGCGGGCCGGAACGGAAACCGCCTTCACGGCGATCCCCACCCTGGAAGCCGCCCTGGCGGCCGTCACCATCGCGACGGAAACCACCCTCACGACGGTCACCGCCGAAACCGCCCTCACGACGGTCACCACCGCGGAAGCCACCCTCACGCGGCGGACCCGAACGGAAACCACCCTCGCGCGGACCACCCTCACGGCGGTCGCCACCGCGGAAGTCCCGGCCCTCGCCGCGCGGCGGCCCCTGGTGGCCGCCGTCCCGGCCTCCGCCGGTCGACCGCGAGTCGTCGCGGGTGCGGAAACCGCCCTCCCGGCGGTCACCGTGGCCGCCGCGCTGATCGCGCGAACGGTCGTCCCGGTCACGGTACGGCGGACGGTCATCCCGTCGGGGCGCGCCACCACGTCGGTCGGAACGGTCTTCATAACGTCGAGGACGGTCGCCGTCCTGCGGTCCTGAACTCACAGGTACATCCTTCCTGATTGCGCCGCACTCGACGCTACGCAGTTGAGGGCCGACCCACATTGGGGCGGCCCTCGACTGGAAAGAATGTCCGGCGGTGTCCTACTCTCCCACACCCTCCCGAGTGCAGTACCATCGGCGCTGGAGGGCTTAGCTTCCGGGTTCGGAATGTAACCGGGCGTTTCCCCTCCGCCATGACCGCCGTAAC
>NZ_JAHWGR010000054.1:0-34947 GCF_020873825.1 Micromonospora sp. DH13 | reverse complement strand
CGTGATCTACACGTCGGGGTCGACGGGCATCCCGAAGGGTGTGGTGTTGACGCACGAGAAGCTGACCAACTTCCTGACCTGGATGGCCGACGAGTGCGCCATCGGCCCCGACAGCAGAATGCTGCACAGCTGCACGCCCGTGTTCGACGTAGCCCTGGGCGAGATCTTCACCGCCCTCGCCTCCGGCGCGACCGTCGTCGTCTGCTCCCGCGACGAGCTGCTCGACGCCCGTCGCCTCACCGACCTGATCGCCAAGCAGCAGGTGACCCACGCGTTCTGCCCGCCGACCAACCTGGCGGCCATTGACCCGGCCGACTGCCCGAGCATGTCGTGCCTGACCCTCGCCGGGGAGCCGGTGCCGCCCCGGATGGCGCAGCGCTGGTTGGCCGCCGGCGTCCGGCTGATCAACGCGTACGGGCCGGCGGAGGCGTCCGTGGCGTGCACCTGGTACGACGCCTCCACCGGCTGGGGCGGACCCTACGTACCCATCGGCTGGCCCATGCCCAACCGACAGATCCACATCGTCGACGCCAACCTCAACCTCGTCCCCGCCGGCATGCCCGGCGAAATCCTCATCACCGGCCACGGCATCGCCGACGGCTACCTCAACCGCCCCGAACTCACCACCCAACGATTCGTCACCGACCCCCACACCGGCCAACACGCCTACCGCACCGGAGACCTCGCCCGCTGGAACACCACCGGCGCCCTCGAAATCCTCGGCCGCATCGACCACCAGATCAAAATCAACGGCATCCGCATCGAACTCGGCGAAATCGAAACCACCCTCGAACAACACCCCGACGTCACCACCGCCATCGTCACCCGCCGCGACGACAACAACACCCCCCGCCTCATCGCCTACGTCACCGGACGCGACGGACGTACGCCATCGGTGCCCGCGCTGCGTGAGCACGCGGCGGCGGTGCTGCCGTCGTACATGGTGCCGGCCGTCATCATGGTCCTGGACCGGTTCCCCGTCGGCGGCACCGGCAAGATCAACCGGAGCGCCCTGCCCGCACCCGACGCCCAGCGCCCCGACGTCGGCGTCGACTACGTCGCGCCCGGCAGCGCCGACGAGCAGCTCGTCACCACGGCCTTCGCCACCGTCCTCGGCATCGACCGGGTCGGCGTCCACGACAGCTTCTTCGACCTCGGCGGCACCAGCCTCCAGTCCGCCGCCGTGGCCGCCGCACTCGACGAGGCCACCGACGCCGTCGTCCCCGTGTCCCAGATCCGCCGCACCCCCACGCCGCACGCGCTCGCCGCGTGGCTCGCCACCGCGCCGCGTCGCCCCCGGGTCGAGGCGGAACCGTCGGGTGCCGCCCGCTCCGGGCCGGCGAAGCCGGTGCCGCTGACGCTGTCGGTCGCCAAGTGCGTCTGGCTCCCCTTCGAGCTGGTCTGCCCGACCACCTGGTGGGTGGAGGGTGAGCTCAATCTGCGGGCGTTGATGGCCGCGCTCGGCGACGTGCACCGCCGGCACGAGGCCCTGCACGCCCGCTACCGACGCGTCGACCCACCCGTCGCGATCATCCCGCCCAACCCCGGCATGCCCCAGATGCTCCTGCTCACCGACGCCGCCACCACCCAGGACGCCCTCGACCAACTCGCCGACGCCGTCCAACAACCCCTCGACTACACCCAAGGCCGCAACTGGCGCACCGCCATCATCCGCGACCGCTCCACCAACCGCACCCTCCTCGGCATCGGCATCCACCACATCGCCTTCGACGGCTGGTCCCACACCCTCCTCGTCCACGACCTCACCCACGCCTACACCGCCCGCCTCGCCGGCAAGGCCCCCGAATGGGACCGTCCCGCGCCCACCCTCCGCCAGACCTACGACGAGTACGCCCGGCTCCACGACGCCGCCGACCTGCCCGCCCAACGCGCATACTGGCGCGGCCAACTCCACGGCCTCCCCCGGCAGGGCGACGGCGAGCTGAAGGTGCCGCTGGAGCAGGCCCTCGCCTGGGGCCCGAAGGCCGGGCACATCCTCACCGTCAGCCCGCAGGTTCTGCAGCGCTGGGACCAGGCGGCCCGGGAGCACCGGTTCAGCCGCTCCAGCTACTTCGTCGCCGCCTTCGCCACCGCCCTGCGCGCCGTCCACCAGCAGGACGACATCGGCCTGCTCATGATCGTGGCCAAGCGCGGCAGCCGCGTCCTCGACTCCGCGTTCACCACCCGGATCAACTCCAACTGCGTGCGGGTGCGGTTCGCGCCCGGGCAGGACCTGATCCGGCACGTCCAGCAGACCGTCGACGAGCTGATGGCCGCCCAGGACGTGCCGTTCTCGGAGAGCGCCGCGGACCCGGCCGTCGGGCTGCCCAGCGAGGTCGTCGCCGGCCTGCCCGGCTTCGCCTACCAGGACAACGTGGTGCTCCCGCTGGACCTGCCCGGCTGCCGCACCGAGGAGGTCGTCGAACCGTACGCCCGGGAGGTGATGAGCGGCCTCACCGTCGAGGCGATCCCCCGCCACGCCGACGCCCTGCTGCGCATCACGATCCGCACCGACCTGCTGCCGTTCGCCCTCGCCGAGGAGCTGGGCGCCCACATGCTGCGCTTCCTCGAAGCGGGCCCCCAGGTCACCGGCCCGGTGCGCTGAGGGCCCCGCCCCCGTCCGAACCCGGGCGGTCGCCGGCCCGCCGGTGCCGGTCGACCGCCCGGGCGTGCGCGTGGGCGATCAGCCGGTCCACCTCCGGGAGCAGGTCGACGCCGGGACACAGGACGCACGCCCAGCCGTGCAGGCCGTACGCGGGGTGGGGCATGATCTCGCCCTGCCGGGTGAAGTCGATGCCGGCCCGGTGGTCGGGAAAGCGCGCGGGCGGGTAGCCGAACCGGCGCTGGAACTCGGCACGGCCCAGCTCGACGTTGAGGCGGTGGACGTCGGGCCGGTCGAGGCGCGAGTCCTCGTCGAACCCGGGCGTGTCGTGCGCGACGATCGTGGCGAACGGCCGGCGGCGGTCCGGGCCGACGAAGAAGAACCGCTCGCCCCAACTGGCCGGGGGCGCGCCCGACGCCGCGTCGGCCCGCACCTGCGTGACTGCGGGCAGCGCGAGGATCCGCTGGGCGAGGTCGGCCTCGGTCGGGAGGCCGGCGGCGGGGACGCTCGGGGGAGGCTGGGTCATGACCTCTACCGTATCGTTGAACTCCCTTGTGAAGCTGGGGCCGAGAATCAGGCGGCTGAGCCGGTGGTAAGCATCAAACGGGAGGTCAGGTGCGCAGGAGTTCCTACCGGCCGACCGACCTTGCGCGCGAGCACGGCATCTCGACGCAGACGGTCCGCAACTACGAGCGCGACGGGGTGCTGCCCCCGGCCCGGCGCACGCCCAGCGGCTATCGCGCCTACACGGCCGAGCACGTCCGGGCGCTGCGCGCCTACCTGGCGCTGATCCCGGCGCACGGGTACGCCACCAGCGGCGAGATCATGCGCGCCGTCAACGCCGGTGACCTGGACACCGCCCTGCGGGCGATCGACCGCAGCCACGCCCAGCTGCTGCGCGACCGGGAGACGCTCGACGCCGTCGAGGTTGCCGTGGGCCTGCTCACGCGGCCACCGGCGGCGAGCCGACCCGACCGGCCCCCGACGGCCCGCCCCGACCTGTCACCGGCGGGCGGCCCCCACCAGCCACCGACGGGCCGACCCGAGCGGCCGCTGGCGATCGGTGGTCTCGCCCGCCGGGTCGGCGTGACCCCGGCGGCCCTGCGCAAGTGGGAACGGGCCGGCATCCTCGCGCCGAGCCGGGGTCAGGCCACCGGCTACCGCCTCTACTCGGCCGACGACGTGCGCGACGCCGAGTTGGCCCACCTGCTGCGGCGCGGCGGCTACCGGCTGGACCACATCGCCACGGTCGTGCGGCAGGTCCGCGACGCGGCCGGCACCGAGCCGCTGGCCGAGTCCCTGGAGAACTGGCGGCGGCGGCTCACCGACCGGGGCCGCGCCATGCTCACCGCCGCCGCGCGACTCGCGGAGCACCTGTCCCCGCCGGACGACTGACCCGCGCGGCGGGCCAACCCCCGCAGCCTGCGCGGGCGACCGCAGCAGGCACCCGCGCGGCGACCGGGCCGGTCACGCGCCGGGGCAGCGCCCGGACAGGGCGTAGCGCAGCAGGACGACGTCGCCGATCTGGCGGACCTCCGCCAGGCCCGCGCGGCGGCCAGGGTGCCACGGGAACCGGCCCTCGCCGGGGAAGCGCGGCGCGCGGCGGTCGCCGACGAAGAACGGGGCGACCACCAGGTGCAGCTCGTCGGCGAGGCCGGCGCCGAGGAACAGGGCGTGCACGGCCGCGCCGCCCTCCACCATGAGCCGGCGCACCCCCCGGGCGGCCAGGTCGGCCAGCACCCGGCAGGGGTCGACCGGGTCGCCGCCGTCGGCGACGGTGGCCAGGCCGCCGAGCCGGTGCCGGGTCTGCGCCAGCACGGACGTGGCACAGTAGACGACCCGTTCCGCGTCCCCGACGGTGAAGAACCGGGCCGCCGGGTCGAGGTCGCCGCTCGCGGTGACGGTCACCTTCGTCGGCGACGGCGGCAGGCCGCGCGCGGCCCGCTCGGTGCGCCGCCGCGGCGAGCGGATCACCAGGCGAGGATCGTCGGCCCGGACGGTGGCCGCGCCGACGAGGATCGCGTCGCACCCGGCCCGCACGGCGTCGACCCGGTCCAGGTCCGCCTCGTTGGACAGCAGCAGCCGCTGGTCGCTGGCGTCGTCGATGTAGCCGTCGATCGACATGGCGCAGCTGAGCAGCACGTACGGCCGGGGCGTGGCGGGCGCGCCGGCGGCCGGCGCGGCGTCCTGCGGAGTCGGCGCGGCGGCGGTCACCGGACGAACGGGAGGTCGATGGTGTGGGCGGCGCGGTCCACCTTGGCCGCGAGGTAGCCGGCGTTGGCGTCGGACAGGTGCAGCCCGGTGGGCACCCGCTCGGCCACCGCGATGCCGAGCCGGCGCAGCTGGTCGGCCTTGTCCGGGTTGTTGCTGAGCAGGGCCACCCGCTCGGCGCCGAGGGCCGCCAGCATCTGCGCGGCGACCGTGTAGTCCCGTTCGTCCGCGCCCCGCCCCAGGGCCAGGTTCGCCTCGTAGGTGTCGAGCCCGGCGTCCTGCAGGGCGTACGCGTCGAGCTTGGCGTAGAGGCCGATGCCGCGCCCCTCCTGGCGCAGGTAGAGCAGGAGCCCACCGGCGGCGGCGATCCGCTCGACCGCCTCGCGCAACTGCGGCCCGCAGTCGCACCGCTGGCTGCCGAACACGTCCCCGGTCAGGCACTCGCTGTGCGGGCGGACCAGCGGCGGCGACCCGCCGGCGGCGGCCCGGTCCACCGCGACCGACCAGTCACCGAGCCCGAACGCGAGGTGCTCCCGGCCGTCCACGAGGCCGTGGAACGAGAACACCCGGGCGGAGGTGGCGTAGCCGTCGGGGAAGCGCAGCGGGACCGTCACCTGGGTCCGGATGGTCGCGACGGGCAGTGCTTCGGACATCGGTCTCCTTCGTCGGACGGTCAACCGTGCACGCCGGTGCGCGCCGGACGCGACACCCACCGGGCGGCGCGGGCGGTGGCGACGGGGGCCGGGGACACGACGCCGGTCGCCGCGGGCGACGGAAGTCGGCGGGCCAGCAGCACCACGCCCCCGGGCAGGCTCGCCACCAGCGCCAACGCCCCGTACACGGTGGCGGCGGCGACGCCCTGGGCGGCGGTCAGGCCGGCGGCGGCGAACGCCCACGCGGCCACCCCCTCGCGCGGCCCGAACCCGCCCACGTTCAGCGGCAGGATCATCGCGAGCAGCGCGAGCAGCGTCAGCGGCAGCAGCCGGGACAGCGGCGCGTCGACGCCCGCCGTGCGGGCCGCGACGACGAACGTGGCCAGGTGGCCCGCCAGCACCACGGCGGAGGCGACCAGCACGCCGACCCAGGTCCGCCGGCCCAGCACGCCGGAGCGGACGTCGGCCACGGCGGTGCGCAGCGCCCGAGCCCACCGCGACGCCCCCGACCGGGGCGCGACGCGACCCAGCAGCACCGCGCCCAGGCCGGCGGCGACGACCAGCCCCGCCGCCGCCGGCAGGTGCTGCCGCACCGGCGACGGGAACGCGGCCAGCACGCCCACCGCGAGGACCACCGTGACCGCCTGGCCGGCCATGCGCTCCCAGACCACGGCCCGCACGCCCCGGCCGACGTCCCCGCAGTCGCGGCCGTGACGCACCGCGCGGTCGACGTCGCCGAGCACCCCGCCGGGCAGGGTGGAGTTGAGGAACGCGGCCCGGTAGCAGTGCGCCACCGCCTCGCGCAGCGGCAGCCGGACGCCCAGCCCGGCGGCGACCAGGCTCCACCGCCACGCGGCGCAGACGGTGGTGACCAGGCCGATGCCGAGCGCCGCCGCGACGGCCGCGCCGTCGATCAGGCGCAGCCCGGCGACGAACGGGCCGCTGCCCAGCCGCCACAGCAGGGCCGCCAGCACCGCGACCCCGGCGAGGGTGCGCGCCCACCCCCAGAACGACCGGGGCAGCCGGCCGACGCGTGTGGCGGGCGACGCCGCCGGTTCCGTGCTCGCTGGCAAACCCGGACCTCCCTGCACGATCATCTTCCCTCCGGGTTCACGTGTGGCACGCCCGGATGGTTCACCCGCAGCCGGCGAGCAGGTCGGCGTGGTCGACCAGGACGTCGAGCGTACCGGCGTGGGCGGCGGCCCGCCGGGTCCGGCCGTACGCCGTGGTCCGCCCGGTCAGCTCGGGCCGCTGCTCGCGGGCGGCGCCCAGCCAGCCGGTGAACCACTCGGCGGTCAGCTCGGCGCGGTCCGGGCCGAGCCGCCACGGGCTGGGCCGGGTCAGCACGTCGACGCCCCGGCGGGCGAACGCGGCCACGCAGGCGGCGACGGCGTCGGGGCCGAGCAGCACGCCCCGGCCGGGGGCGACGCGCCGCTGGTGGTCGTCGAACGCCGCGGCGACCTCGGCGTCCAGCGGGTCGGCGGGGGTCAGCCGCACCCGGCCGACCACGGTGAGGGTGAACAGCGTCGGCCTGCCGGCGCACGCCGCCACGATCCGCTCGACCTCCTCGGCGGTGAGCATGTCCAGCAGCGCCGACGCGGTGACCAGGGACGCGTCGGCGAGGTCGGCGGCGGACAGGCGGGTGATGTCACCCTGCCGGGTCTCCACGGTGACATCGCCGCCGCCGGAGGCGGCGAGACCCTCCAGGGCGGTCCGGGCCCGCTCCAGCAGGCCGGGGTCGCGGTCGTGGAGCACCCAGTGCTGCGGGCCGGGCAGCCGGGGGGCCAGCCAGCGCCCCATCGATCCGGTGCCGGCGCCCAGGTCGTGGATGACGACCGGCCGGTCGCTGGCGAGGCGTCGGCGCACCGGTGCCAGCAGGTCCACCGCGCGGGCCGCCGCGTCGGCGGGCTCCCGCAGTCGCAGCCAGCCGGCGAAGGCGGCGGTGTCGTCGCCGTCGCCCATGTGGCCCGCCGCGCCGTCGTGGCCGTCGCGCGTGCGGACCGTCGGATTCCCGGTGCCGTGGCCGTCGCGCGGGTGGGCCGTCGGGCCCCCGCCGCCGTGGGCGTCGCTCATGTCGCCGCTCCCTTCAGGACCGCCGCGAGGATGGTGGAGGTGGTCGACCAGCCGGTCAGGGCCGGCCGGCGGGCGCGGGCGGCGCGGCGCAGCCGCTCCCGCAGGCCGGCGTCGCCCAGCCAGGCGCGCAGCGTGCCGGCCAGCGCCGCCGGGTCGTCGGGCGGCACCAGCAGGCCGGGACGTACGCCGTCGGGGGTGTGGCCCAGCGCCTCGGGCATGCCGCCGACGTTCGTGGCCAGCACCGGGATGCCCCGCGCGAGGGCCTCGGTGACGACCATCCCGTACGTCTCGCCGCGTGAGGCCAGCACCAGCAGGTCGGCGGCGGCGTACGCGGCGGCCAGGGCGGGGCCGGTGCGCGGGCCGAGCAGTTCCACCCGCCCGGTCAGGCCGGACCCGTCGGCCTGCCGGCGCAGCCGCCGCACGTGGGCGGGGTCGCGGGTCAGCGTGCCGACGCAGGCGCACCGCCACGGCAGGTCCGCCACCGCCGCCAGGGCCGCCAGCAGCACGTCGTGCCCCTTGTGCGGGGCGACGGCCGCGACGCAGAGCAGCGCCGTGCCGGCGGCCGTGCCGGCGACCGGTGGCGCGGGGTCGACCCCCGGCACGGCGACGTGGACCCGGTCGGCGGGCAGCCCGTACCGGTCGAGCAGCCGGCGGCGGGTCCACTCGCTGGTGGCGACGACGGCCGTGGCGGCGGCCAGGGCGCGGGCCTCGGCGGCGTCGTCGCGCGGCATGTGGACCAGCACGACGAGCCGCAGCCGGCCGGCCTGCGCCCGCAGCTCCTGCGGGGTGACCGAGGCGACGAGGCCGTCGAGCAGCACCACCGCGCCGTCGGGCAGGGCGGCGAGCCGGGCGGCGAGGTCGGCCCGCGCGGCCGGGCCGGGCGTCGGCCAGTCACCGGGCACCGGATGCTCGTGGACCCGCCAGCCGGCGTCGACCAGCCCGGCGCAGACCCGCCGGTCGTAGTGGTTGCCGCCGCTGGGTGTGGCCGGGTCGTCGATGTCGCCGGGGAGCACCACGTGCACCTCGGGACGGGCGCCGGCGGGAGCCGCCCCGCTGGCCGGGACGCCCCCGCCGGCCGGGGCCGGGGCTGTCACAGGGGCCGCTCGTAGCTGGCCCAGGCGACGTGCGACTCGTGCAGGGTGACGGTGATCCCGGCCAGTTCCCGCGCGCCCGCGCCGAGATCGCCGGCGTGCACCCGGTCGGCGAGCCGGTCGGCGACCGTGCGGGCCAGCACCTCCGTGGTCGTGTTCACCCCGGCGAACGCGGGCTCGTCGTCGAGGTTGCGGTAGGTCAGCTCGCCGAGGACGGCGCGCAGTTGCTCGGTGGCCAGGCCGATGTCGACGACGATGCCGTCGGCGTCCAGGTCGGGGCGGCGGAACGTGGCGTCGACGACGAACGTGGCACCGTGCAGGCGCTGCGCCGGGCCGAAGACGTCACCGCGGAAGCTGTGGGCGATCATCATGTGATCGCGGACGGTCACGCTGAACACGGGTCACTCTCCTGATAGGTGATGAGGTGGCACAGGGCGGGCAGGCTGCCGTCGGTGAGGCCGGCGAGCACGTCGGGCAGTTCCGCGAACGGCGAGCTGCCGGTGATCAGCGCGTCGAACGCGGGGTCGGCGAGCAGTTCCAGGGCGAGGGCGAGCCGGTCGGCGTACGTGCGGCTGCCCCGGCGGGCCGGGGCGACCATGCCCACCTGGCTGCTGCGCACGGTCAACCGGCCGGAGTGGAACGCCCCGCCCAGCGACAGCCGCACCGCGCGGTCGCCATACCAGCTCAGCTCCACCGCCGTACCCTCCGGGGCGAGCAGTTCCAGCGACCGCTGCAGCCCCTCCGAGGTGGCGCTGGCGTGCACGACCAGGTCACGTCCGCCGGTGGCCCGCTCGGGGGTGGCGAAGTCGACGCCGAGCGCGGCGGCGACGGCGGCCCGGGCGGGGTCGGCGTCGACCAGTTCGACCCGTACCCCGGGGAAGCGGGCGAGCAGCGCGGCGACCCCGCAGCCGACCATGCCCGCGCCGACGACGCTCACCCGGTCGCCGATCAGCGGCGGGGCGTCCCACAGGGCGTTGACGGCGGTCTCCACGGTGCCGGCGAGCACCGCGCGGGCCGCCGGCACCCCGTCGGGCACCGGCACCACGGCCGAGGCGGGCACGACGTACGCGCTCTGGTGCGGGTGCAGGCAGAACACGGTCCGCCCGCGCAGCTCGGCCGGGCCCTGCTCGACGACGCCGACGCTGAGGTAGCCGTACTTCACGGGGGCCGGGAAGTCGCCCTCCTGGAACGGGGCGCGCATCGCGGTGTGCTGGTCGACGGGGACCCGGCCGGCGAAGACGAGGGTCTCGGTGCCGCGGCTGACCCCCGAGTAGCGGGCACGCACCAGCACCTCGTCGGGGCCGAGGGCGGGCAGCACCGCGGGGCGGATCTCCCCCACCCCGGGCTCACGCAGCCAGAACGCGTACGCCTCGCCGGTCACCGGAGGGTCCTCGTCGTCACGTCGTCCTCCTCGCGTTGCCCGCCGCACCGAACCGTTCGGCCGGATTCTCCGTGTTGTTCGTCGACAGCCCGTCGAACAGCAGTCTCTCGATCATCAAACACGGAGGCACGGTGCGCAGGGTTCAACACGGTCCGCTGGCAGGACTGGTCAGCCTGTTCGTCCTGCTGGCGGGGATCGGCGCGACCGTCGGTCTCGGCCCGGCGGGCTGGCTCGCCGGCACGGCGTACGGGATGGTCCTGTGCGGGCTGCTCGCCCGGGCGCTGCGCGGGGCGGGCGGCTCCGGCCTGGGGCCGGCGGACGTGGTGACGTTGGGCCGGGCGGTGCTGATCGGCGGGGTGACGGCGCTGGTGGCCGACGGGTTCACCCGGGCCGCGCCGGTGCCGTTGCTGGTCGGCCTCGCCGCCGTGGCGCTGCTGCTGGACGCCGTCGACGGGCAGGTGGCGCGGCGCACCGGCACCGAGAGCGACCTCGGGGCCCGGTTCGACATGGAGGTCGACGCGTACCTCATCCTGCTGCTGGGCGTGCACCTCGCGCCCACGGCCGGGGGCTGGGTGCTCGCCCTGGGCGCGATGCGGTACGCCTTCGTGGCGGCCGGCTGGACGTCGCCGTGGCTGCGCGGGACGCTGCCGCCGCGGCAGTGGCGTAAGGTCGTCGCCGCGCTCCAGGGCATCGTCCTGGTCGTCGCCGCGGCCGGGGTCCTGCCGCCGGTCGGGGCGACGGTGCTGCTGGCCGGGGCGTTCGCGCTGCTCGTCGAGTCCTTCGGGCGCGACGTCGGCTGGCTGTGGCGGCACCGCCCGGTCGCCGCGACCGACGGCGCGGTCCTGCGCCGGGACGAGCCGGTCCGGGTGCCGGCCCACCTGCCGGCCTGACCGCCCACCGGATGCACGGGAGAGAAGACGACGTGACGAACCACCCGGGCGACCCGACCGACGCGGCCGGCGACGACCCGATCCGCGCCACCGGCGACGGCCCGACGGGCGACGGCACGACCCGCGCCACCGGCGACGATCCGACGGGCGAGGGCCCCACCGGCGGCGGCACGGGCGGCGACGAGGGTCGGCGCACGGCGGACGAAGCGGGCCGGCCGGCCGAGGTGCCGGGGCGGGGTCGACGGGTCCGCCGGGCGGTCGGCGGCCCCCTGGCCGCGCTGCTCGTGGCCGCCGCCCTCACCGCGCCGGACCAGTTGCGGGAGCTGAGCCCGGCCGCGTTCCTGCGGCTGCCGGTCGAGGCGCTGATCGTCGCCGCCGCTCTGCTCGCCCTGCCGCCGCGCCCCCGCCGGGTGGTCGCCGCGCTGACCGGAACCGCCCTGGGGCTGGTCACCGTGGTCAGGCTCACCGACCTGGGCTTCCAGGTCGCCTGGGACCGCCCCTTCGACCTGGTGTCGGACTGGGTGCTGTTCGACGACGCGTACGCGTTCCTCGCCGGCTCGGTCGGCCGGGCCGGTGCGGTCGGCACCGCCGTGGGCGTCGTGCTGCTCGCCGTGGGCCTGCTGGTGGCGCTGGCGCTGGCCGCGCTGCGCCTGGCCGCGCTGCTCGCCCGGCACGACACCGGGGCGAGGAGGGCCGTCGCGGCGCTGACCGTCGGCTGGGTCGCCTGCGCCGCCTTCGGGGTGCGGATCGTCCCCGGGGTGCCGGTGGCCGACAGCGGCGCGACCGCCCTGGTCCGCTACCACGCGGTTCAGGTGCGCGGCGGGCTGTCCGACGGCGACGTGTTCGCCGCCGAGGTCGCCGCCGACCCGTTCCGGGACACGCCGGGTGACCAGCTGCTGACGGCGCTGCGCGGCAAGGACGTCGTCGTCGCGTTCGTCGAGAGCTACGGCCGCGACGCGGTGGAGGAGCCGGAGTTCGCGCAGGTCGGCGCGGTGCTCGACGAGGGCACCCGGCGGCTGCGGGCGGCCGGGATCGGATCCCGCAGCGCATACCTCACGTCCCCGACGGCGGGCGGCGGAAGCTGGCTGGCCCACGCCACGCTGCTGTCCGGGCTGTGGATCGACAGCCAGCAGCGGCACCGCAGCCTGCTCGCCACCGACCGGCTCACCCTCGGCGGGGCGTTCCAGCGGGCGGGCTGGCGGACCGTCGGGGTGATGCCCGGCGCGCTGGCCGACTGGCCGGAGGGGAGGTTCTACGGCTACGACCAGTTCTACCCGGCCCGGGAGCTGGGCTACCAGGGGCCGAAGCTGGGCTACTTCCTCATGCCGGACCAGTACGCCCTGTCGGAGCTGCAACGCCGCGAGCGGTCGACCCCCGGCCACCCGCCGGTGATGGCCGAGATCCCGCTGACGTCCAGCCACTCACCGTGGACGTCGTTCCCGCGGGTCATCGACTGGGACGACGTGGGCGACGGCTCGGTCTACCACCGCAACTCGGCGGTGGCCGACGTCGGAGGCAAGCCGGTGCGCCGCACCGCCGCCCAGATCCGCGCGGACTACCGGCGCACCGTCGAGTACACGCTCAAGTCGCTGATCTCCTACGTGGAGACCTACGGCGACGACGACCTGGTGCTGGTCTTCCTCGGCGACCACCAGCCGTCCCCGGTCGTCACCGGCGAGGACGCCAGCCGGGACGTGCCGGTCACCGTCGTGGCCCGCGACCCGAAGGTGCTCGACCGGATCGACGGCTGGCAGTGGCAGGACGGGCTGCGGCCCGGTCCGGGCGCGCCGGTGTGGCGGATGGACACCTTCCGGGACCGCTTCCTCACGACGTTCGGGTCCCGGCCCGACCCCGGTGCGCCGCCGGTCGCCGCGCCGCGCTGACGCAGTGCCGTCCGGGGGCGGGTCAGGCCGCGGTGACGCCAGGCCGCGTCAGGCGGCCTCCCGCCCGGAGCGGGGGTGTTCGGGCCGGGCCGCCGCGGCGGGTCGGGGGCGGGACGCGGGGGCCTGCGCTCCCGTCGCGGCGTCGCCCCGGGCCAGCCGCATGGCGCGCTCGGCGTTCCGCAGCGGGTCGCACGGGGCCTGCCGGCCGCCGCAGAGCAGGTTCTGGCAGCGGCCCGTGGCGTCGGGCTGGTGGGCCTCGGCGACGTCGTACGCCAGCCGCCACAGCAGCGTGTCCGTCACGTCGCTCGGCGGAGCCGTGTCGTGACTGGACCGGTGGTGCGTTGTGCCGGACACGCGGAAACCCCTCTCGTCGTCGCTACCCGAACAGGTTGACCGGCATTCCGGCCCGCTAAACCCGCCCCGGGCAGGCGGTTGGTCACACCCCGCCGATTGTCGTTCCCCGCCGCAAATGCGGTTGCCGGCGTCGCCCGGCCTCTGCTGTGCTCGTCGTGAGCCGTCCGATCGAAGGGAGCAGCGCCATGACCGACTCGTCGAGGTCCGCCGCCAGCCCGAGGTTCGTCCCCCTTCAGGATGCGAGGCTTCATGAGTACGTCGACCCCGGGGCGCACGCCCCAGGCGAGCACCACTAGTCCCCACCGTTTCGCCGCCGCGCCCGCGCCCCGGCAACGTCACGACGGGGAGGCCGGCTGATGTCGATCTTCGACGATCCCGGCCTGTTCGGCCGGCTCTGGGCGGCCGGCTACGACACCGGCACCAACCCCGACCCGGCCCCGGCCGTGGATTTCCTGGCCGACCTGGCCGACGGCGGCCCCGTGCTGGAGCTGGCGATCGGGACGGGCCGGGTGGCCCTGCCCCTGGCGGCGCGCGGCCTCACCGTCGAGGGCGTCGAGGCGTCGCCGGGGATGGTGGCGCGGATGCGCGCCAAGCCGGGTGGCGACGGCATCCCGGTGGCGATCGGCGACATGGCCGACGTGCCGGTGACGGGGCCCTACCGCCTGGCCTACCTGGTGTTCAACACGCTGTTCAACCTCGTCGACGAGTCCCGACAGCAGGACTGCTTCCGCAACGTGGCCCGGGTGCTGGCGCCCGGCGGCGCGTTCGTCGTCGAGGCGTTCGTCCCCGACCCGGCCGGCTTCGACCGCGACGAGCAGCTTCAGGTGCGCGAGGTGACCGAGGACTCGGTGACCCTGCGGGTGCACCGCTACGACCGGCCCGCGCAGCGGTTCGTCCGGCAGACCATCGTCATCGACGGCCGGGGCGCGCGGCTGGAGCCGTTCGCGATACGGTACTGCTGGCCGGGGCAGATCGACGAGCTGGCGGAGCGGGCCGGGTTGCGCCTCGCCGCCCGGTACGCCGACTTCGACCGGCGGCCGTTCGACGCCGACAGCCGCTCGCACGTCTCGGTGTACCGCCTGCGGTGACGGGCCCGACGCGCCGGCCGGCACCCGCCCGGCCGGCGCGTCGGGGCCACCCGGCCGGCGCGGGTCCCGCCCACGGCGAACCGAGTGGTCCAACCAGTTGACGGGTTGATGTGGGCGGGGCCACACTGCACCGCATGACCTTCGTCCCTGTCCCCCGGGGTTCCGTCTCCGACCACGTCTTCGCCCAGCTCCGCGACGCCGTCGTCAGCGGCGCGTACCGGCCCGGCGACACCCTGCCCGGCGAGCGGGAGCTGGCCGCCGCGTTCGCGGTGAACCGGCACGCCGTGCGCGAGGCGCTGCGCCGCCTGCAACAGCTCGGCCTGGTCCGGGTCAGCCAGGGCGGCGCGACCCGGGTGCTCGACTGGCGGGTGCACGCGGGGCTCGACCTCGCCCTGTCCCTGGTCCGCTCCGGCGACGTCCTGCCGGTCGACACTCTGGTGCGGGACATGCTGGAGATGCGTGCCTGCATCGGCGTCGACGCCGCCCGGCTCTGCGCCGAACGGGCCGACGCGGCAACGCGGCAGACCGTCACCCGCGCCGTCGAGGAGTACGCCGCGCTCGCGCCCGACCTGCCCCGGATGGCCGAGGCCAACATCACCCTGTGGCGGCACGTCGTGCGCGGCTGCGGCAACACCGCGTACCTGCTGGGCTTCAACAGCCTCGTGGCCGGCGCGCTCGCCGTCGGCGAGGTGCCGCCGCAGCGGCGCGCCGCCGAGCTGCTCGACGTCGCCGGGCACCGGCGGCTCGCCGCCGCGATCGCCGACGGCCGGGGCGACGACGCCGCGCGGCAGGCCCGGTCCCTGCTCACCGCCGCCCTCGCCGCCCCCGCCGCGCCGGGACAGGAGTGCCGCGCATGATCCCCGCCGTGCTCTACGCCGTGCCCGCGTTCCTGCTGCTCATCGTCGTGGAGGCGCTGTCCTACCGGTTCGCCCCCGACGACGACGAACGCGGCTACGAACTGCGCGACACCGCCACGAGCCTCACCATGGGGGCGGGCAGCCAGGTGATCGGCTTCCCGTGGAAGCTGCTCACCATCGGCCTGTACGCCGGGCTGTGGACCGTCGCGCCGGTGCAGCTCTCCCCCACCAGCGTCTGGACCTGGGTGCTGCTGTTCCTCGCCGACGACCTGGCCTACTACTGGTTCCACCGCACCCACCACGAGGTGCGGCTGTTCTGGGCCAGCCACGTGGTGCACCACTCCAGCAGGTTCTACAACCTGTCGACCGCGCTACGGCAGAGCTGGACGCCGATGACGTCGCTGCCGTTCTGGCTGCCGCTGGCCCTGCTCGGCATCCCGCCGTGGATGATCTTCCTTCAGCAGTCGGTCAGCCTGCTGTACCAGTTCTTCCTGCACACCGAGCGGATCCGGGTGCTGCCCCGGCCGATCGAGTGGGTGTTCAACACCCCGTCGCACCACCGCGTCCACCACGGCGTGAACGCCGAGTACCTGGACCGCAACTACGGCGGCATCCTGATCGTCTGGGACCGCCTGTTCGGCACC
Source organism: Micromonospora sp. DH13 (assembly GCF_020873825.1). Taxonomy (NCBI): domain Bacteria; kingdom Bacillati; phylum Actinomycetota; class Actinomycetes; order Micromonosporales; family Micromonosporaceae; genus Micromonospora; species Micromonospora sp. DH13. The sequence continues at coordinate 19,220 of NZ_JAHWGR010000054.1, read as the reverse complement.
TTCGAGCCGGAACGCGCCCCCGCCCGGTACGGGCTGACCACGAACATCGGCACCTACAACCCCCTGCGGGTGGCCACCCACGAGTACGCGGCGATCTGGGCCGACGTCCGCGCGGCGGCGTCCTGGCGGCACCGGCTGGGCCACCTGTTCCGCCGGCCCGGCTGGCGGCCGCTGCCAGATCCGGCGGGGGCGGTCCGGGCCGCCGGGGGCACCCGGTGAGGCGGCTCGCGCCGTTCGGGCTGGTCGCCGCCGTCGAGCTGGTCGGCGTGGCGCTCGACAACCCGGTGCTCCAGTGGCTGGCCAAGCCGCTGCTGGCCCCGCTGCTGCTGCTCTGGCTGCTGTGGCCCGGCCCCGGCGGTCCCGGTGCCGGGCGGGCCCCCGCCGGGGCGGCGCGCACGGGCGGGCGGCGGCGCTTCGACGCGTTCGCGCTCGGGCTGGTCTTCGCCACGGCCGGCGACGTGGCGCTGCTGCTGCCCGGCGAACCCGCGTTCCTGGTCGGCATGGGCTTCTTCCTCGGCACCCAGGTCAGCCTCGTCGTGGCGTTCACCCGGCACCGGCGGCCGCCCGTGGCGGCGGTCGCCGGCTACCTGGCCCTGTGGGCGCTGGCCAACGCCGCCCTGTGGGGCCCGCTCGGGGCGCTGCGGCTGCCCGTGCTCGGCTACAGCCTCGCGCTGTGCCTGATGGCCGCCGCGGCGGCCGGCGTCTCGGCGCGCGCGGCGGCGGGCGGGGCGCTCTTCCTCGTGTCCGACCTGCTGATCGGCGTGGACGCGGCCGGCACCGCCCTGCCCGGCCACGGCCTGCTGGTGATGGGCACCTACATCGCCGCGCTGCTGCTGCTCACCACGGCGTGGACGGCGGCCGGCGGCCCGGGTGCGGCCGACCGTCCGCGCCGCACCGGGGCCGCCGGCCGCGCGGCGCGGCGCGGCCCGGCGGCACCCTGACCCGCCGCCGGCCCGCCCCGGTGCGGGGGCGGGCCGGCGGTCGGCGTGGGCGGTCAGCGGCGGCGGCCGTACGCCCCCGCGACGATCGACACGCCGATCGCGGCGAAGACGACCTGGATGAACAGCTCGATCCAGTCGACGCCCGCCGTCTCGTCGACCCCGAGCACCCCGGCGACGAGGGTGCCGAGGATCGCGGCCACCACGCCGATGAGCAGGGTGAGCCAGATCGGGATGCTCTGCTTGCCGGGCACGACCAGCCGACCCAGCGCGCCGATGATCAGACCGATGATGATGGCGGTGAAGAAACCGGTGACTTCCACTGGGCCGTTCCTCTCGAGGGGTTGTCGCGTGCACCTCCACCGTGCCCCCGGTGGCCGGGGCGGCAAACCCGCCACCACCCGGCCGGCGGATTCTTCACCGGACTGTCACGGTCCCGCGCGGCAACCGTCATGCCACCGGCCGGGCGCGGTCAGCCGGCCGAGTGGGCGTACCGGGCGGCCCGCTCGGCGAGCCACAGCCAGCGGCGCTGCACCTCACCGCCGGTCGCCGCGACCATGGCGAGGGCGTCGCCGCGCACGGCGGTCAGGGCCGCCGCGTCGGCCGCCGGGTCGTCGAGCAGGGCCGCGCCGTCACGGAACGCCTCGGCCTCGGCAGACCCGCCGAAGCGGGGGGCGACCTCGTCGCGCCAGAAGTCCGCCCAGGCCAGCTCCGGGTTCCAGGAGAACCGGGCGTACGCCAGATAGCTGATCTCGTTGGTCGGGTGGTAGGCCGCCGCCTCGGCGAAGATGGTCAGCCCGCGCATACCGGCCGCCCCGGAGCGGGTGGCCATGTCGGCGTACATCTCGGGCACCCAGGAGTGGCGCTGCCGGTTCCACTGCGACCCGGCGTGGGTGCGCAGCACGTTCGTGGTGTGCGGCAGCCGGTCGACGTGGGCGGCGGTGAGGCGGTCGCGCTGGTCGTACCAGAAGCCCCGGTTCACGCAATACTGGTAGGCGACGTCGTCGGGCAGGTCGGCGAGGGGCTGCTGCGCGTCGAGGTCGAAGATGTTGTCCCAGTAGACCTCGACGAGGTGGCGCAGCGGCACCCCGGCCGGGCCGGGGCGGCGGGCGGTCTCCAGCAGGGTCGGGTAGACCGCGCGCATCGCCTCGTACGACCAGGAGGTGCGCTCGCCGCCGGTGCGCCGGGCGCAGCGGGCGCAGGCACAGCTGCCGTAGTCGCCGGTCTCGAAGTTGATCCCGCCGACGGGCAGGGTGTCCAGCAGCCAGTCGATGGCGTCGCGGTGCCAGGCCAGGTTGTCCGGCTGCGACGGGCAGGCGGCCATCATGTACTCGCTGGCCGGGAAGTGCAGGTCGCCGAACTCGTCGATGTCGAAGCCGACCTTCTTCGGCAGCTCCGCGGCCAGGTCGGGGCGCTGCCGCAGCCAGGTGGCCAGGTTGTAGCGGTGCCGGCCGTCGAAGTAGATGCCGCCGTAGGCGTTGATGCCGACCCCGGCGATGATCCGCACGCCCCGGGCATTGGCGTACTCGCACAGGTCGCGGGCCGCCTCGACGCCGCCGTGGGCGTCGCGCAGCAGCCCGTACACGACGATGCCGCCGATCCGCTCGCGGCTGCAGAAGTCGACGAGCCGCCGGTAGTCGGCGCCGAACGCGTCGGCGGACTTGGCGTACGGGTTGAGCGCGCCGATCTCCTGCTGGCCGAGCTGCCGGGTGTCCCAGTTGGTCGAGTGGTCCCAGGTCCACAGGGTGCGCAGCGGCAGCCCGGGTGCGGCGGCGGACGCGCCAACGGGCAGGCCGGCTCCGGTGGCCCGGTCGACGAGGTCGCGGGCGGCGTACACCAGGCCGGCGAACGGGTCGCCGGTGAGCCGGATCTCGCCGGCCTCCGGCACGTCGACGTGGTGGCCGCCCTCGGGCAGCGCCGGGTCGACGGCGAGGCGCACCGGCACGGCGTCGGGGCCGCCGTCGCCCCACGCCTCACGCAGCAGCCCGGCGGCGTACGGCGCGTGCTCGGCCCCGAGCACCCGCACGCCGGCAACCTGGCGGTACGACGACATCATGTCCTCCCGAGGGTGTGGCTGGTGGCGGCGAGGTAGTCGGCCACGTCGAGCGTGGTCCACACCCCGTGCCGCCAGTAGGGGTCCTGTTCGACGAAGGCGCGGGCGGCGGTCGCGTCGGCGGCCCGCAGCACCAGCACGGAGGCGGTCAGGTCGGCGCGCGCCCCGGCGACCAGGGCGGTGCCGTCGGCAAGCAGGGCGCGCACGTGCGCCAGGTGCGCGGCCCGGTGGGGTTCGCGCCGGGCGGCGGCGTCGGCGGCGAAGGCGGCGGTGACGAGGTACGTCGGCTCGAACCGCAGCGGCGCGCCCGCGTCGGGGGTCGGCCCGGTCACGCCTCGGCCCCGATCGCGCCGAGCAGCCGCCGCATGGCGACCCGGTAGACGGCCTGCGGGCGGCCCGCGCCGGTGCTCACGTGCACGCCGACCTCCTCGGCGAAGCCGGCCGCCCGCAGGGCCTTGAGCAGGCGGCGGGCCGAGCGCGCCTCCACCCCGTACGCGTCGGCCAGCCCACGGGCGGTGACCTGGTCGGGGTCCATCTGGTGCAGGGCCTCCAGCAGCCGGCGCGTCGACAGCGGCCCGATGCGCAGCTGCTCGGAGACGCGCAGCACGCCCGGGGCGGTCTCCCGCAGCCGGGGGCGCACGGTGGTCTCCCGGCTGGAGTAGACCTCGCCGTCGGGGAAGACCACGTGGGTGTCGCCGCTGTGCCGGCCCAGCGCGAGGGCCTTGCGGGCGTTGTCCTCGGCGGCGGCGATGGTGGTGCCCGCGCCGAAGCCGACGGCGTGTTCGACGTCGACCCCGCGCAGGGTGAGCAGGGAGGCGTGCCCGTCGCGGTGCCGGGCGATGGCGCTCTCCACGGTGCCCCGGGTGGTGGTGATCACCATGGTCCGGTCGTCGACGGTGGCGAGCCGGCCGCGCATCCGCTCCGCGTGCTCCAGCAGCGCCTCCCGCACCCGCAGCCGCTGCCGCTCGGCCTGGTACGGGTCCTGCGCCCGGTGCGTCGACGCGCCGAGGTCGACCATCATCACGGCGATCTGGGTGGCCCGGGACTGGCGCACCTCGGCGGCGAGCCAGGCCCGGCGCAGCGCGTCGCGCACCGAGGCGCGGGTGTGCTCGACGCGCCACACCGGCACCCCGCTGTCGGCCAGGTCGCGGTGCACCGCGCCGAGGCAGGTCAGGCACGCCTCGACCGCGCCGGAGGCGTAGCGCTCGCGGTGGTAGGCGGTGATCTCGTCGAGCCCGGAGAAGAGCAGCCCGGAGGAGTCGGCGATCGGCAGGATCTCGGTCGGCGGGGCCACCTCGATGTCGTGGTACGTCTCGCGGACGATCTCGGCCTCGATGGTGTCCACGCTGACCCGGGGCAGCTTCCCGCCACTGGCCAGCAACATCCGCGACAGGGTCCGGTAGAGGTCGATGCCGGCGTGCGGGACGTAGTCGATCTCCGCCCGCAGGTCGCCGGCCGCGCTGGCGAACGCGTACGGGATGCGGCCGGTGAACAGCAGCACCTGGCACACCTCGTCCAGCTCGCGGGCGAGGTCGGGGGCCTGTTCGGGCCGGGTGTAGGCGCGCGCGGTGACGGTGTCCGCGCGGCCCTCCCCGGCCGCCACCTCCTGCACGAGCCGGATCGAGTCCTCCGGGCCGATGATCCCGATCACGATGCTGCCTCCATGTGGTGCGCCGCTGGCCTGGGGTGGGTGGGCTGATCAGCCGGCGCAGACCGTGCCGACGAGGCCGGCACTGACCGGCGACGCCAGCAGGACCAGCACCGAGGCGACGTCCTCGGGGCGACCCAGCGCGGCCTCGACCGCGGCGATCCGCCCGCCGTCGGTGCCGTTGGCCCGCGCCTCGTCCAGCGACCGTCGCATCAGCGGCGTGTCGATGTCCCCCGGGCAGAGCGCGTGCACGCGGATCCCCTGTGGACCGAGCTGGCGGGCCAGCGTGAGCGCCAGACCGTGCAACCCTCCCTTACTCGCGCCGTAGGGTACCGAGCCGGAGCCGGTCTGCACGCCCGCCTTCGACCCGACCAGCACGAGCACGCCGTCGCCCCTGCTCAGGTGCCGGGCGGCGTGCTTGGCGACCAGGAACGGGCCGGTGAGGTTGACGGCGATGACCCGCGCCCACAGCTCGACCGGCACGTCGCGCACGTCCAGGCCCTGGCCGCGCATCACGCCCGCGACGTGCAGCACGGCGTCGACCCCGCCCAGGTCGGCTGCCACGGCGTCGAACGCGGCGGCCACCTCGTCCTCGACGGTGACGTCCACGCCGCGGGAGCAGGCCGTCGCACCGGCCGCGCGGGCCCGCGCGGCGGCGCGGTCCGCGCCGGCGGAGTCGGCGTCGAGCACGGCGACGGCCGCACCGGCGTCGGCGGCGGCGACCACGGTGGCCAGGCCGATGCCGGACGCGCCGCCGACGACGACCACCCGCCGGCCGGCGAGCAGGCCGGCGGCGGCCCCGCCGCCGGTGCCCGCACCGGACGGCGGGACCCGGTCGCCGGCACCGGACGGCGGGCCCCCGTCGCTCACGCCCGCACCGTCCGGCGTACCGCGTCGGCCACGGTCGCGGCCTCGGGCACCACGACGGCCTGCAGGGCGGGCGCGGCGGGCATCGGCACGTCCGGGGCGGCCACCCGGGCGATCGGCGCGCGCAGGTCGGCGAAGCACTCGGCGGCGGCCCGGGCGGCGATCTCCGCGCCGAACCCGCCGGTGAGGTTGGCCTCGTGCGCGACGACCAGCCGGCCGGTGCGGGCCACCGAAGCGGCGACCGTGTCGAAGTCGAGGGGGTTGAGCCAGCGCAGGTCGACCACCTCGGCGTCGATGCCCTCCCCGGCCAGGATGGTGGCGGCGTCGAGGGCCGCCGACACCATCCGGGACCAGGCGACGACGGTGACGTCGGTGCCGGACCGGACGACCCGGGCCCCGCCGACCGGTTCCACCGGGGCGTCGGTGCGCACCGGGCCCCGGGTCGGGTAGAGCATCCGGGCCTCGGCGACGACCACCGGGTCGTCGCTGACGACGGCGGTGCGCAGCATCTGGTACGCGTCGTCGGGGGTGGCCGGCAGCGCGACCCGCAGGCCGGGGGTGTGCGCGAAGTACGCCTCCGGCGAGTGCGAGTGCTGGGCGCACGCCCCAGGCGAGTAGCCCTGCTGCATCCGGATCACCAGCGGGGCCTTCCAGCGCCCGGCGCTGGAGTAGCGGATGGTGGCGATCTGGTTGACGATCTGGTCCATCGCCACGAACGAGAAGTCGGCGTACATGATCTCGGCGATCGGCCGCAGGCCGGTCATGGCCGCGCCGAGGGCCATGCCGAGGAAGCCGGTCTCGGAGATCGGGGTGTCGAAGATCCGGTCGGAGCCGAACCTCTTGTGCAGCCCCTTCGTGGCGCCGAACGGCCCGCCGGGCAGGGCCACGTCCTCGCCGAAGTAGACGGTGTCGGTCCGGCTGTCCAGGGCCCAGGTGAGGGCCGCGTTGACGGCCTGGATGTAGCGCAGCGACTCAGACATAGACGTGCTCCCTCGCGGTCGCCGGGTCGGGGTGGGGCACGGCGCGGGCGGCGGTGACGGCGGCCTCGATCTCGGCGTCGACCTCGGCGTCGATCGCGTCGAGCCGGGCGGTCAGGTCGGCGTCGGCGGCCGCGCGGATGCGGGCCAGCGGCTCGCGTTGCCGGGCGGCGGTGATCTCGCCGGCCGGGCGGTAGTGCTGCGCGTCGCCGCTGTAGTGGCCGACGAGGCGCTCGGTCATGGCCTCCACGATGGACGGCCCGGAGCCCTCGCGGGCCCGGTCCACGGCCTCGGCGACCGCGTCGTACACGGCGTCGGGGTCGTTGCCGTCGACCACCCGGCCGGGCAGGCCGTAGCCGGCGGCCCGCTCGGCGAGCTGCTTGACCCGCACCATGTCCGAGATGCGCGACATCTCGGAGTAGACGTTGTTCTCCACCACCAGCACTAGGGGCAGGTCGAGCACGGCGGCGAGGTTGAGCGCCTCGTGCACGTTGCCCTGGTTCATCGCGCCGTCGCCGATGCTGACCACCGACACCGCGCCGCTGCCGGTGCGCTGCGCGGTGAGCGCCGCACCCGTCGCGATCGGCACCCCGGCGCCCACGATGGAGTTCTCGCCGACGAACCAGCGGCCCGGGTCCGACAGGTACGGCGAGGCGGCGCGCCCGCCGCACAGCGCCGAGTCGCGGCCCATCATCTCGGCGAACAGGCCCGTGAGGTCGACGCCCCGGGCGATCGCCCAGCCGTGCCCCCGGTAGGTCGCGGTGACGTGGTCCCCGTCGCGCAGCGCCCGGCAGGCACCGACCGGGATGGCCTCCTGGCCGTTGCACAGGTGGATCGAGCCCGGGATCTCGCCGGCGTCCTTGAGGGCGGTCAGCCGCTCCTCGAACCGGCGGATCCGGGCCATGAGCCGATAGTCGTCCGGCAGCCCCATCACACCCCCCAGAGATAATTGAGCCTTATTCCGGCTCGTTGGTTGTGGAGCCTAGACCAGCAGTCCAAGGCTATGGAAGAGTGCTGAAGCAAGTTTGTGGCCGTTATTGGTCTCTAATTTGGGAGCGGGCATGGAGATCGTCGAGGTCGAGTCGGCGGTGCGCGGCGACGCGCACTTCGTCCAGGTGCACACGGCGGACGGGCTGACCGGGGTCGGCCAGTCCGCCTGCTGGGGCTACCCGACGGCGGTGCACGCCGTGGTGGAGGCGTTCCGGCCCTACCTGATCGGGGCGGACGCCGGCCGGATCGAGCACCACTGGCACCACCTCTACCGGATGGGCCCGTTCCGCGGCTCGGTGCTCACCGCCGCCGTCTCCGCCGTCGACCTGGCCCTGTGGGACCTGCTCGGCAAGCGGCTCGGCGTGCCGGTGTGGCAGCTGCTCGGCGGCCGGGTGCGCGAGCGGATCCGGCTGCACCTGCTGCTGGGCGGCAACGGCGCACAGGCCCTCGCCGCCGAGGCCGCCGCCGCCGTCGCCGACGGCTTCACCGCCGTGAAGTTCGACCCGCTGCCGGCGAACTACGGCGACCTGTCGCAGGCCCGCCTCGTGGCCGAGACCGAGGCCACCACGGCGGCGGTGCGCGACACCGTCGGCACGGACGTCGACCTGCTGATCGAGCTGCACCGCAAGCTCACCCCGTTGCAGGCCGAGGCGGTCGTGCCGGCGCTGGCCCGGCACCACCCGCTGATGGTGGAGGACGCGATCCAGATCGACAGCGTGAGCAGCCAGGCCGGGGTGCTCCGGCGGGCGCCGGGCGTGCCGATGGCCAACGGGGAGCGGCTGCACACCATCTGGGAGTTCAAGGAGCTGCTCGCCCAGGGCGGCGCGCAGTACGTGCGGCCCGACGTCGGGCTCGCCGGCGGCCTCAGCCACGCCCGCAAGATCGCCGCGCTGGCCGAGGCGCACCACGCGGCCGTGGTCACCCACAACTGCCTCGGCCCGCTGCTGACCATGGCCTCCGTGCACCTGGACACGGTCATCCCGAACTTCGTCACCCAGGAGTACTCGCCGCTGGACGACGCGCTCGCCGACGGCCCGGCCCGGGCCTGCGTGCGCCGCGAGGGCGGGTTCCTGCCCGTGCCGCAGGACCCGGGGCTGGGCGTCACCCTCGACCTGTCCGACCCGACGCCGCTGGACCTGACCGGCCGGCCGCTGACCCGCATCCCGCTGCGCGCCGACGGCTCCGTCGCGTACGCGGTGTAAGGAAGGGCCCCCTGTTAACGCCTGCGGTAGAGAAGGGAACCCTTCTCACCGCAGGCGCAGGCGGCGCGGGGTGGGCGCGGTGGGCGACGCGGGTGCGGTGGGGGCGACACGCACCGCCCCGCTAGTCCTGGGGCGGGTGGCCGGGGTGGTGGAACACCCGGTGCGCCCACAGCGGCTCGCCGTCGGCGTCGGCGATCTCGGCGAACAGGTGCGCCAGCGACGCCGTCCACCGGGCCTGCACCGGCGAGGCGCCGGTGACCGCGTCGGCGTGGGCGAAGCCCGAGCGGGTCCGCAGCACGCAGATCAGCAGCAGGTCGCGCCGGTAGATGGCGTACTCGTAGATCCCCGCCTCGTCGAGCAGCGCGGACAGTTCCGGCCACACCTCGGCGTGCCGGCGCTCGTACTCGGCCTCGGCGCCGGGGCGCAGCCGGTACAGGTGGCACACCTGCTCCCCCGGCCCGGCCGTCGCGCCCGCCGCGCGCCCCGCCGGGCCGGCGCCGCCAGCCGGCAAACGAGCGGGGCCGGCACCCGCCGGGGCGGTCACTTGCCCGAGCCGGCCAGCGCGCCGGAGACGAGCTGCCGCTGGAAGACCAGGTAGATGACCAGCACCGGCAGCAGCGCGACGATCAGGCCGGCGCTGACCAGCGGCACCGACACGTCGTACTGGCCGCTGAGCAGGGAGACGCCGACCATCAGCGTCTTGCTGTCCGAGCCGCCCATGATGACCAGGGGCAGCAGCAGGTCGTTCCACATCCAGACGAAGTTGAAGATGGCCAGCGCCGCGAGGGCCGGGGTGGCGATGGGGGCGAGCAGCCGGAACAGGATGGTCAGGTGCCCCGCGCCGTCGACGCGGGCCGCCTCGATCAGCTCGTCGGGCACCTGCTGGAAGTAGCCGGCGAGCTGGTACGTGCCCAGCGGCAGCCCGAACGCCGCGTACGCCAGGATCAGGCCCTGGTATTCGCCGGACATGCCCAGGTCGAGCACGGTCTGGTAGAGCGGGTAGATGATCGCCTGGCTGGGGATGGTCAGGGTCACGATGATCAGCAGGAAGACGATCTTGCGACCGCGGAAGCGCAGCTTCGTCACCGCGTACGCGACCAGCAGCGCGGCGAGCACCGACAGCACCAGCCCGCCGACGGTGGTGATCAGCGAGTTGAGCAGCAGCCGGGGCATGTTCATCCGGCGGAACGCCTCGAGGTAGTTGTCCAGGGTGATCCCGGCGGGCAGGCCCAGCGGGTCCTCGGCGAAGCCCGCCTGCGTCTTCAGCGAGCTGACCACGGTGAACAGCAGCGGGTAGATCGCCGCGACGGCGACGACGACCAACGCGAACGTCAGCAGGTAGCGCCCGATGCGGGCGGAGTGGCGCGCGTTCATCGCGGCTTACGGGTCCCCTCTGTGAACATGTGCCGCACGCTGAAGATCGACAGCACGGCGACGAAGACGAACAGGGCGATGCCGATGGCCGAGCCGTAGCCGCGGTCGAGGAACTGGAAGGTGGTGAGGAAGACCAGGTACTCGGGGAGCATGGTGGCATCGCCCGGCCCGCCCTGGGTCAGCGCGTAGATCAGCGGGAACAGCCAGATCAGCACGCCGGAGGCGCAGAGCACGCTCCAGTACGCCACGGTCGGGCGCAGCATCGGCACGACCACCGAGAACAGCCGCCGCCAGAAGCCCGCCCCGTCGAGGTACGCCGCCTCCAGCGTCTCCTCGGGGATGGTGGCCAGGCCGGCGAGGTAGGTCATCACGCCGAGGCCGAAGAAGCTCCACAGGGCGACCGCGACCAGCGAGAACAGCGCGCTGTGCCGGCCGTTGAGCCACTCGATCGCCAGCGGCTGCAGGCCGACGCCGCGCAGCAGGGCGTTGAGCGGCCCGTCGGGGGCGAGGATCTGCCGGAACATGATGCCGACGACGATGGGCGCGATGGTGTACGGCACGAAGTAGACGGCGCGGAAGAACTTCCAGCCCGGCGAGCGCTGGTGGATGAGCAGCGCCAGCACCAGCGGGACCACGATCCACACCGGCAGGGTGGCCACCACCAGCAGGGCGTTGCGGAAGCTGGTGCGCACCATCGGGTCGTCGAACATCCGGGTGTAGTTGTCGGCCCCGGCGAACTCGCTGCCGCCGAACCCGCTGGACGACTCGAAGCTGGTGAGCACGCCCCGCGCGAGGGGCACCAGCTTGAACAGCACGGCCAGGGCGAGCGCGGGCAGCACCAGCGCGGCACCGAGCCACCATTCCCGGGCCTGTCCCGGCCGGTGGGCCCGGCGGCGGCCGGGCGCGGGCGGGGCGTCGGCGGCCACCGGCTCCGACGCGGGCGCCGTGGAGATCGTCATCAGGGTTCCTCCCCCGGGGCTGGCCGGGCGGGGCGACGAGGGGTCGCCCCGCCCGGGGTGGCTACTTGGTCTGCTTCTTCGTGGGGCTGCGCTCCAGCGCCTGCTGCATCTGCTCGGCCCACTTGTCGACGGTGAGCTGGCCGAGGGTGACCTGCTGCCAGCCGCGGGCCAGGGCGTCGGCCTCGGGGCCGGAGAGCATCACCCCGGCGTGCAGGGTCGGCTGGGCCACCAGTTCCTGGATCTTCAGGAAGGCCGGCGACGAGGGCAGCAGCGCCTTGTCGACGTTCTTGTTCAGCGGCTGGCCCTTGCCGTACTTGACCCACAGCTCGCCGTTCTCCTTGCCGGCGAGCCAGGTGATGAACTCCAGGCCGGCCTGCTTCTTCTGGCTCCACTGGGTGACGCCGTAGACGGCGCCCTCGATGCCGGAGAACTTCTGGGCCAGCGGGGCCGCCGGGTCGATCGCCGGCCACCGGGTGACGCCGAGCTTGTCGTCGCCGAGGGCCTTGCCGAACGCCTCCCAGTTCACCGCGTCGGAGATGATGGTGCCGGCGAACGCGGCGTCACCGCGCTGGAAGATGTCCGCGCCGTCGGGGAGCATGGTGATCGACGGGGCGTTCTTGTTCGCCCAGCCCTTGGTGGTGATCTCCGCGAGCTTCTCCAGCACCGCGACGAGCTTCGGGTCCTTCCAGGACAGCTTGCCGGCGAGCAGGGCCCGGATGTCGTCCTCGGTGAGATAGTTGCGGGCGATCTCCGGGAAGTCCCAGTACGCCGGGAAGGTGCCGGAGAGGCCGAGCGCGAGGCAGGTCTTGCCGGCCTTCTTCACCGCGTCGCAGGCCGCGCCGAACTCGTCCCAGGTCGCCGGGGGCTTCTCCGGGTCCAGGCCGGCGGCGGTGAGGACGGCCTTGTTGTAGTAGAGGACGTTGCCCTGGTAGGAGAACGGCACGCCGTAGCAGGTCTTGCTGGTGTCGAAGCCCTCGCAGGCGCCGCTGTAGGTGACCAGGTCCTTGGTGATCTCGGCGGCCTTGTCGCCCAGCGGCACGTACGCGCCGCGCCGGTCGAACAGCTCCAGGCCGGCGTTGTTGGCCATCACGTCCGGCCCGGACTGCGAGGTGATGTACGGGCCCTGCACCTCGGGGTACTTGTCGAAGGGGACGGACTGCATCTCCAGCTTGATGTTCGGGTGGCCGGCCTCGAAGGTGCTCTTGACCTGCTTCCAGTACTCGGTGCCGCCGGGCTCCCAGGTCAGCACCTTCAGGGTGACCGGGCCGTCGCTGGCGTCGTCACCGCCGCCGCCGCATCCGGTCAGCAGCGCGGCGGCCGCCATGCCGGCGGCGAGGGCGCCGGCCAAACTCCGTCGAAACATCGGGTAGCTCCTGTCACAAGTGGGGGCTCTGAGGGACGCGGCGGGCCGACCCGCCGGCGGAGGCGCTGTCGACCACGGCCTCGGCGACCCGGACGACGTGCAGGCCGTCGGCGAGCGGGACGACCGCCGTCGGCTCGGTGCCGTCGATCCGGCCGAGGAAGTGCCGCAGCTCGGCGGCGAGCGCTCCGCCGCCGTCGACCGGGGAGAGGAGCCAGTCCGGCGCCTCGGTCGGCTCGCCCTGGACGAGCAGCGTGGGGTGGCCGAGGTCGACGTGCGCGACCCCGTCGGTGCCGTACACCTCGACCAGGTCCGAGGTGTGGTTCGGGGTGTGTTCGGGCAGCAGGTAGCTGTTGCGGATCGACGACACGACGTCGTTGGCGTGCCGCAGCTCCGCCCACACCAGGACCGGGGTGGCCGATCCGGGTCGGGTCCGGGCCGCCGCGCGCACCTCGACCACGGGCGCTCCGGCGTACCAGAGGGCGAGGTCGATGTCGTGCACGGCGGTGAGCAGCGCGGGGTGTTCGCGCGGGAAGAGCCGGCTGAGGGTGCGGGGCCGGTCGCGGCGCGACGACACGGCGAGCACGTCGCCGATCCGGCCGGCGCGGACCGCGTCGTGCAGGGCCCGGTGGGGGGCGCTGTGCCGCAGGATGTGCCCCGGCTGGCAGAGCACGCCGGAGCGTTCGGCGGCGGCCACGATGGCGGCGGCGTCGGCGGCGGTCGCGGCGAGCGGCTTCTCCACCAGCACGGGCACCCCGGCGGCGAGCAGCTCCACGGCGACCGCGCGGTGCGCCGGGCCGGGGACGCACACCGACGCGCCGTCCGGCCCGGCGGCGGCCAGCAGCTCGGCCACGGTGGCGTACGTCCGCGGCACGTCGTGCTCCGCGGCCACCCGCGCCCGGGTCGCGGCGTCCGGCTCGACCAGGGCGTGCACGGGCACGCCGAGCGACCGGTACGCGGCCAGGTGCCGTACGCCGAACGCCCCCGCGCCGACCACGGCCACGGACGGGCGGCTCATGCCCCGACCGCCTCGGAGGTGGCGGCGGGGGCGGCACCGGCGGCCCGCGCGCCGGGGACGTCGGCGGTCTCCGCCTCGGCGAGGCGGCCGGCGAGGACGGCCCGGGTGAGGCGGTCCAGGGCGGCCACGCCCGCCCCGATGCACCGCTCGTCGACGTCGAAGGCGCCGGAGTGCAGCGGCGCGCCGCCGCGCTCGCCGGTCACCCCGAGTTTGACGTACAGGCTGGGGCCGAGCGCGCCCAGCAGGGCGAAGTCGTCGGTGGTCAGCGGCGGCGCGGTCAGGTCCGCGACGGTGACCACGGCGGGCAGCTCGGCATGGGCGAGGGCCACCAGCGGCGCGGCGTTGCGCACCGGCGGCATCTCGTTGGCCCAGGTGAACCGCAGGCCCAGGTCGAGCGCGGCGGCCTGCTGCCGGGCGATGCGCTCGATCACCTCCTTGAGCCGCGCGCGGGTGGCCTCGTCGTGGGTGCGCAGGGTGCCGGTCGCCTCCGCCCGCTCGGCGACCTGGCTCTGACTCGCCCCGCCCGCGATGGTGCCGATGTTGAAGGCGACCAGCTCGTGCGGGTTGCGGGAGCGGGCGACCCCGGCGTGCAGGAGGTTGACGATGCCGGCCAGGCCGAGGATGGCGTCCCGGCCCAGGGCGGGGGTGGCGGCGTGCGCGGCGCGGCCGAGCACCTCGACCCGGAAGGCGTCCTTGGCCGCCATCGCGGTCTCCCGGTCGATGCCGACCGCGCCGACCGGCAGGTCGGGCCAGCAGTGCAGGCCGAGGACGGCGTCGAAGCGCCGGCCGCGCAGGGCGGCGTCGGCGAGCACGGCGGCGGCGCCGGAGTCCTCGCCGAAGGGGATCTCCTCGGCCGGCTGGAACAGCACGGTCACCGTGCCCCGAGCGGGCGGGTCGGCCGCGAGCCGGGCCGCGACGCCGGCGACGACGCTCATGTGCACGTCGTGCCCGCAGGCGTGGCAGACCCCGGGGTTGCCCGACGCCCAGGGCACCTCCTTGGCGTCCTGGACCGGATAGGCGTCCATATCGGCCCGAAGCAAGACCGAGGGGCCCGGCGCACGCCCTTCGATCTCGGCGACGAGACCGGTGCCGGCGACACCGGAGCGAACCCGGGCGATCGGGGCGAGCCGGTCGGCGAGGATCGCCGCCGTCTGCTTTTCGGTGAACCGCAGCTCAGGGTGCTGGTGAAGCTGCCTTCGCAGCCGCACCAGATCATCAACGCCCTCGTACGCCTGCACCACGCGGATCACCCCTCGCCTGCGTCCGATAATCCGGACCTAATTGAGACAAGAACCTAAGCGAGGGGTCCTCCCACGTCAATGGGCAGCTCGGAATCGGTTAGGGTCCGGCCATGGAACGCGCCGACGCACACCTGCACCTCTTCGCCGACGGGTATCCGGGCCGCTACGGAAGGTCCCCGGCCGGGGGCGACGAACTCGCCGTCTACCGGACTTTGCGCCACGAACACGGCATCGGCCGGGCGCTCGTCGTCGGCTACGAGGGCGCGCCGGAGTTCGCCGGCAACAACGGGCACCTCGCCGCGCTCGCGGCCAGCCACGACTGGATCGCGCCGGTGGCGTACGTTCCGGTCACCGGCACCGACCGGGCCGGCCTGGACCGCCTCTGGGCGGCGGGGTTCGCGGGCGTCGCC
Organism: Micromonospora sp. DH13; assembly: GCF_020873825.1. Taxonomy (NCBI): domain Bacteria; kingdom Bacillati; phylum Actinomycetota; class Actinomycetes; order Micromonosporales; family Micromonosporaceae; genus Micromonospora; species Micromonospora sp. DH13. The sequence continues at coordinate 4,183 of NZ_JAHWGR010000054.1, read as the reverse complement.
GCGTACCTGCCCGACCCGGACGCGGCCGACGCGTTCGCCGGCTGGGCCCGGACCGTCGCCGGGCCGCTCAACGACGCCCGCGCGGTGGTCAGCCTCAACGCCACGCCCGAGGCGACCGGCCGGCTCGGGCGGGCACTGGCCGCGCTCGACGGCTGCCCGGTGCTGTTCAGCCACCTCGGCCTGCCCGGCCGGCAGCGCGCCGTGCCGGCCGACCGGGCCGCCGCCGACCGGCTCGCCCCGCTGACCGACCTGGCCCACCTGCCGCACGTCGGGGTCAAGGTCTCCGGCCTGTACGCCGTGAGCGACCCCGCCGAGGCGTACCCGCACGACGCCGCCCGGCCCTTCGTCGACCTGCTGCTGCACCGGTTCGGCGCGCGGCGGCTCTACTGGGGTTCGGACTTCTCCCCCAGCCTGGACCACGTGTCGTTCGCCCAGACCCTGCGCCCGGTCGGGCTCGACGGGCTCTCCGCCGCCGAGGCGGCCGACGTGTTCGGCGGCAACCTCCACCGCGCCCTGCGCGGGCGCTGACGCCGGGGCGGGGCGGGCTGACGCCGCAGCGGGGCGGGCGGTGACGCCGCAGCGGGGCGGGCGGTGACGCCGCAGCGGGGCGGGACGGACCGCTTCCCGCCCGCCCCGCCGCAGCCGGGTCACGCCTGCGGCGCGGCCTCCCGGCGCAGCGTCGACGACCCGGCGGCCACCGACCAGCCGGCCACCCACCGGCTGGCGCTGCCCGGTCGGGTCCGGTCCGCCAGGTGGTACCAGTCCATCCGGCACTGCTGCCGGGTCACCTCCAGCACGCCGTAGCCGTGGCCGTCCAGCTCCGTCCAGCGCACGTGCGTGTTGGTCGCCCGGAGCAGGTCCGCGCCGAGGACGCTGAGCGCGTTGCCCTCCCGCAGGCCGAGGAAGTCGTTGACGTTGTCGCTGGTCACCGAGGGCACCACGAACTCGACGGCGGCCGGGGTGGCGGTGCCGGTGGCCCGGGTGGTGACCTCGTTGGCCCACGAGGTGTGGATGTCGCCGGTCAGGAAGACGACGTCGCGGGTGCCGGTGGCGCGCAGGTGGTCGACCAGTTCGTTGCGGTCGGCGTTGTAGCCGTCCCACTGGTCGGGGTTGAGCACCACGCCGTTCTCGGGGACGCCCAGCAGCCGGCCGATCGGGCCGAGCAGCCAGGCGGGCAGCGTGGCGAGGTCGACCCGGGCGATCATCACGGGGTTGCCGACGAGCTTCCACCGGGCGGTGGAGGCGGCCAGGCCGTTCTTGAGCCAGGACATCTGCGCGTCGCCCGTGATCGTCCGGGCCGGGTCGTCGACGGCCGAGCCCGACGCCTGCTGCGACCGGTAGCTGCGCAGGTCCAGCATGGACAGCTCGGCCAGCCGGCCGAACCGCAGCCGGCGGTAGATCGCCCCGTCCGCGCCCGTGCGCACCGGCATCCACTCGGCGTACGCCTGCCGGGCGGCGGCGACCCGGTCGGCGAAGGCACCCTCGGTGGCCGGGGTGTGGTTCTCCGCGCCGCCGGACCACTGGTCGTTGGCCACCTCGTGGTCGTCCCAGGTGATCACCCACGGCACGGAGGCGTGCAGCGCCTGCAGGTCCGGGTCGGTCTTGTACAGCGCGTGCCGGATCCGGTAGTCGGCCAGCGTCAGCACCTCGTGCGCCGGGAGCACCGGCCGCACCACCGACCCGCCGGCGTCGAACTCGCCGGTGCCGTACTCGTAGAGATAGTCGCCGAGGTGCACGACGAGGTTGACCTCGCCCCGGTCGGCCAGGTTCCGGTACGCCGAGAAGTAGCCCGCCTCCCAGTTGGCGCAGGAGACCACGCCGAGGCGGAGCCGGTCGATGTCGGCGTCGGCGGGCGGCGCGGTCATGGTGCGCCCGGTCGCCGACCACGCCCCCGCGTAGCCGAACCTGTACCACCAGGTGGTGGCCGGGGCCAGGCCGGTGACCGCCACCTTGACGGTGTGGTCGCGGGCGGGGCCGGTGGTCAGGGCGCCCTGGGCCGTCACGGTCGCGAAGTCGGGGTCTGCGGCGACCTGCCAGGTCACCTCCGCCTCCGGGCCGACGCCGGAGCCGGGCTGCGCCTCGTCGGTGGGGGTGAGCCGGGTCCAGAGCAGGACCCCGTCGGGCAGCGGGTCGCCGGAGGCCACGCCGTGCCGGAACGCGCCGCCGGCCGCGCCGGCGGGGGCTGCGCCGGTCAGGGTGGCGCCGGCGAGCACGGCCGTGCCGGCGGATGCGCCGGCCAACCGCAGGAGGGTACGACGGTCGATGGTGTTCGTCATGCCTCACGTATCTACCGTCTTCACCGTCTCGCCCGCTGCCCCGCGCGCCACTGTTCGCCGATCCTTCACCGGCTGTCGGCCGTTCCCGCGCCACCCGGCAGCCGGCCGCCGGAATCCCCGGCCGGCGGAGATAGGGTCGGCAGCCATGCGGACGAAGCAGGAGTTGGGCGCGGCCATCCGGCGCGACCGGCGGGCGGCGCTGGTGGTCAACGCCCGCTCGCGCCGGGGTCGCCGCCTCTACGAGCACGCCCGGGCCCTGCTGACCCGCGCGGGCTTCGAGCTGCTCGGGGCGTACCCGGCCGACCGCCCCGGCGAGCTGGAGCGCAGCCTCGACGACGCCCTGGCGCTCGGGCCCGACCTGCTCGTCGCGGGCGGCGGCGACGGCACGCAGAGCGCCGCGGCCCGGCTGCTCGCGCACCGCGACGTGGCGCTGGGCCTGCTGCCGCTGGGCACCACCAACAACTTCGCCCGCACCCTCGGCCTCCCGCTGGACCTGGCCTCCGCGGTGGCGGTCCTCGCCGACGGCAAGGTGATCGACGTCGACCTGGGGCTGGCCGGGGACATGCCGTTCGCCAACCACGTCGGGGTGGGGATGTCGGCCGACATCATGCTGCGCACGCCGCCCGCGCTCAAGCGGGTCACCGGCCGCCTCGCGTACCCGGCGACCGCGCTGGCGCTGCTGGCCCGACACCGGGCACTGCAGGCCACCGTGCGGGCCGGGGACGCGACGCACGAGTTCCACACCCACCAGTTGTACGTGGCCAACGGCGGGTTCCACGCCGGCCGGCCGATCACCGCCGACACCGACGCCGACGACCGGCTCCTGGTGGCGTACCCGGTCGGCGGGCCGACCCGGCGCGGCCTGCTGCGGGACACCGCCCGCAACGCCGCCACGGGGGCCCGGCGCACCCTCGCCGAGACGTCGTTCCTCGCCGTCGGCGAGCTGTGGCTGGAAACCGACCGACCGGCGCGGGTCGAGGTGGACGGCGAGCTGTGCGGCCAGACCCCGATCCGGATCGGGCTGGCCGCCAACGCGCTGCGGGTGATGGCCCCCGCCGACGCCCTCGACCGCTGACGGTGCAAGGAAGGGCCCCCTGTTAACGCATACGGTAGAGAAGGGTTCCCTTCTCACGGCCGGGGGACCCGCGGGCAGCCGGCCGGCGGCGCGCCGGACGGGGCGCGCCACCGACCGGGGTCAGGACCCGTACGGTCGGGCCGCCCGAGCCGCGCGCAGCGCCTCGGCCCACCAGCCGAGCTGGTCGAGCATGGCGGTGGCGGCGCGGTTGACCGGGCCGGCGTCGACCGGCTCACCGGCCGCGTCGAAGCAGGCGTGGGCGCCGGCGAAGCTGACCGTCTCGCGGATGGTGACGGTGTGCAGTTCGGCGAAGACCACCCGCAGGGGTTCCACCGCCCGCAGGCCGCCGGAGATGCCGCCGTACGAGACGAAGCCGACGGGCTTGGCGTGCCACTGCGCGCCCACCGAGTCGATCGCGGCCTTCAGCGGCCCCGGGTAGCTGTGATTGTATTCCGGCGTCACCACCACGACGGCGTCGGCCGCCGCGATCCGCTCCGCGAAGGGCGCCCGCGGTTCGTCGGGGGCGGCGGCACCCGGCGCGCCGCCGAGCGCCGCCGGGACGTGGGCGAGGTCGATCAGGTCGACGACGAGGTCGGCGCGCTGGCTCGCCTGGCGGCAGAACCAGTTCGCCACGACGGGGCCGAAGCGGCCGTCGCGGACGCTCCCGACGATGACGGCCAGCCGGTACGGGGACTCGGACAACGCATCCTCCAGATGGGACGATGGGCCGTCCCATCGACGGCCACCCGCCGACCGTATGACTTCAACCAGGGTTGAGGTCAATTCGGACGCCACGGGGGTCGCCTGCCGTCGTCGCCGGCCCGCCCGGAGG